>JANXSS010000042.1 GCA_025356535.1 Herminiimonas sp. | reverse complement strand
TGCCCGGCCGGCCGTTGCGTTCCGGCAGGACCAGCGGATTCGCATCGCAAAACAGCACGATTGCGGCGGCATTTTTTTGCGCGGCGATGCTGAAGGTGCGCTGCAGCCATTCGCGGTCGGCAATCAACCGGTCTTCGAATTCGCTGTTGCGCCCGGCAGCGGCGAGGAAGTCATTGTTGTTTGCCGGCAGATGCAGCGTCGCGAAAACCAGGTTGCCGATATCCCAGCGTACGTTTTCGACATAGGTGCGAAATTTCGGCATGCTGGCCTGGCGCAGCAGTGGCAGCTTGCTCGCGCCGAATGAAAATTCCGTCTCGAAAAAAAGCTCGCGCACCCGGTTCAGGCGCTCGATGGCCAGCGACCGGCCACTGGCGTTCTGGCATGCGCTCCAGTCGCTTGCCGCAAGCGAGACGATCAGGCCGTTTTTTGCGCCCTGAAAAATTTCCTTGCGCTTGAAAAGAAACTTGTCCGAGCACGGTTCGCCGGCGGACTTGATGCCGTTCATGACCACGAATGCCAGGTTGTCGCCGTCGCTTGCCGCGATCGCCTCCTTCAACCGCGCGTCGTCGGCGGCGCGAACGGCCATGTTCGAAATGACGCCGAAACTGAATGCCAGCGGTTGCGACCATGCCAGGCTCGCCGTGCAGGCCAATAGCGCGACACAGGCGTGCAGGATGCGGCAGCATTTGCCGGGGCGCTTCATGCCGGGCTGCCGGCGGCCAGGCGCTTGAGGCGGTAGAGCTGCGCCAGCGCGTCGCGTGGCGTGATCTGGTCCGGATCGATTTCCGCCAGCGCCTGCGCCACGGCCAGGTCGTTTGCATGAACCGATGGCGCATCGTTGCCGCCAGCCTCTCCGGCGGTCATTGCATCGGCGCCGCCATCGAGCGGATCGGCGGCGTCGTTTGCCTGCGCGTCGTCGTCATCGCCCGCCGCGCCGTCGGCAGGTGCCGCTGTTGTCTCCGGCGCATCGTCCTGCGCACCCGGCGCGGCAAACAGGTCGAACTGGGGTGTGCCGTGCAATGCATGGGCTTCCAGCGTTGCCAGGTACTTGCGCGCCGAGCGGATCACCGCAGGCGGCACGCCGGCCAGTTGCGCCACCTGCAGGCCGTAACTCTGCGACGCCGGGCCGGGTTCGACCGCATGCAGGAAAACGATGCTGTGCTTGTGCTCGACGGCCGACAGGTGGACATTGACCGCGCCCGGATGCAAGGTCGGCAGGTGCGTCAGTTCGAAGTAATGCGTAGCAAAGAGCGTGAAGCTGCCGCTCGTGTCGATCAAATGCCGGGCAATCGCCCAGGCCAGCGCCAGGCCGTCGAAGGTCGAGGTGCCGCGCCCGACTTCGTCCATCAGCACCAGCGAATGCGCCGTGGCGTGGTTCAGGATGGCAGCCGACTCGGTCATCTCCACCATGAAGGTCGAACGGCCGCCGGCCAGGTCGTCGGCCGCGCCGATGCGGGTGAAGATGCGGTCGATCGGGCCGATCAGCGCGCGCGCGGCCGGCACGAAACTGCCGACATAGGCCAGCAGCGTGATCAGCGCGACCTGGCGCATGTAGGTCGACTTGCCGCCCATGTTGGGGCCGGTAATCAGCAGCAGCCTGCGCTGCGCATGCATGCAGCAGTCGTTTGCGATGAAGCGCTCGATATGGTTTTCGACCACCGGATGGCGGCCCTGCTCGATGTCGAGCACCGGATACGACACCAGTTGCGGCGCGCACCAGTTGTGGCGCAGCGCATGCCGCGCCAGTGCGACCAGCACGTCGAGCTGCGCGACTGCCCGGGCGATCGCTTGCAGCACCGCGATCGACGGGCCCAGCGCCATGAGCAGGTCTTCATACAAAAATTTTTCCCGGCTCAAGGCCCGGTCCTGTGCCGACAGCGCCTTGTCCTCGAATGCCTTGAGTTCCGGCGTGATGTAGCGCTCGGCATTCTTTAAAGTCTGACGGCGCCGGTAATCGTCCGGCACCTTGTCGGTCTGGCCGTTGCTGACCTCGATGTAGAAACCATGCACCCGGTTGTACTCGACGCGCAGGTTGGCGATGCCGGTGCGGCTGCGTTCGCGTCGCTCGAGGTCAAGCAGGAAGGCGCCGGCGTTCTCCGACAGGCCGCGCAGTTCGTCGAGTTCGGCATCGAAGCCGGCGGCGATGACGCCGCCGTCGCGCGCCATTGCCGCCGGTTCGTCCATCAGGGCGCGCTGCAGCAGGTCCAGGCAGGCCTGTGGCGTTGCGACACCGGCCCCCAACTCCTGCAACAAGGCGCTGCCGCCGCTGTCGATGCTGGCAAGTGCGCCGTCGGGCGGCGCGCCGCATGCGGCCAGCTGCAGGCGCAGCGCATCGAGTTGCGCCAGGCCGCCGCGCAGCCCGGCCAGGTCGCGCGGGCGCGCGCTCAGCAGGGCGATGCGGGTGGTGATGCGCTCGATGTCGGGAATCGCGGTGAGCACGCCAGCCAGCGCGGCTGCGGCGTCGGCTGCCAGCAGCACGCCGATGGCCTCGTGGCGCGCCCTGGCCACTGCCTGGTCGCGCCGGGCATGATGCAGCCAGTGGCGCAACAGCCGCGAGCCCATCGTGGTGCTGCAATGGTCGAGCAGCGAGAACAGCGTCGGTGCGGCAGCGCCGCCATCCTGGCCGCGGATCGTCTCGGTCAGCTCCAGGTTGCGCCGGGTGGCGGCATCGAGGCCGATGAATTCCTGCTCGGTCTCCACGCTGAGCATGCGCACATGCTGCAGCGCGCCGCTCTGGGTGGCGCGGGCATAGCGCAGCAGGGCGCCGGCCGCGCCATGCGCCGACTGCAGGCCGTCGGCGCCGAAGCCGGCAAGCGTACTCACGCCTAGCTGCTCCAGCAGGGCGCGCTGGCCATCGGCGACGTCGAAATGCCAGTCCGGCCGCAGGCCGGGTGCGGCCAGTGCATGCGCTTCGCAGATTTCTCCGACCAGGGTTGCGAAGGGGGCGTCGGCGCCATCGGCGAGCAGCACTTCGGCCGGCCCGATGCGTTCGAGTTCATGGCGAATGCGTTGCTCGACCGTGCGCCCGGTGCCGCTGCACTCCATCATGCGCAGCGCGCCGCTGGCCATCGACAGCCAGGCCAGGCCGACGGTCGTCACCTTGCGCTGCGTGAGCCGGTGGATTGCCAGCAGCGGCCGCTCGGCCTTCGCCGGCAGCAGGTCGGTGTCCGACAGGGTGCCGGGCGTGATCACCCGCATGACCCGGCGCTCGACCGGGCCCTTGCTGGTGGCCGGGTCGCCGATCTGCTCGCAAATGGCAATCGATTCGCCCAGCTTGACCAGCTTCACCAGGTATTGGTCGACCGCATGGAACGGCACGCCGGCCATGCGGATCGGCTCGCCGTTCGCGCTGCCGCGCGCAGTCAGGGTGATGCCGAGCAACCGCGCTGCCTTGACGGCATCGTCGAAGAACAGCTCGTAGAAGTCGCCCATGCGGTAGAACAGCAGGGTCGTCGGATGGTCGGCCTTGATGCGCAGGTACTGCTGCATCATGGGCGTGTGCTTGGAAGCATCTAAAGCCACCTTCGGCACATCCTCACGCTGTTGATCAGGCTCGCTATTTTCCATTAAAATCAATTGGTTGCCTGCATTTTATCGCTATCGGTTCAGTCTAGTTCCGTCAAGCTCCTCCATTTGCCCCTGGCACATTAGGGGATCATTTGGGGAGGCCTTCGAAACATTTTCTGCTATGCTTCATTTTACTCCCCACCAGCCGCAAACGCTGCCTCTACAAGGGGATTTTTAAGGGATTTTGGTCCCCCTGACTACTTTTAAACCAAGTCATCTGCCCGAAAGGACAGGCCATGCAAAGCGATCAAGATCAGGAGCCGCAAACCTCCGACCAGCGGGCAGGCAACGGACCGACCCGTTCCCCCGCGTGGCGGGCCGAGCTCAACGACAACTACTGCAAGCTCCGGCGCCTCGAGCATCCGCCGATCGGCTACGGGCCCGACGGCAAGCTCCTGTTCTCCGCCAAAGCTGTTGCGGACCCCGACAGCTTCATCGTCTGGGACTCGAGCCGTGACGCTCCGCCGGGCTTCGGATTGAAGGTCGCGGGCAAAAAGACCTACATCCTGCGGCGGAAGGTCCACGGTAAATCGATGCTCTCGAAAGTCGGCAACTTCGCGGACTTCGACAAGATACAGGATGCGCGGGCCAAGGCGCGCGAACTCGCCCGGACGATGGTGGAAACGGGGCAAAATCCAAACGTTCTGGCGCGCGCCGTGAACGCCGCAGAGGTGACCTTGGGCCAGGCCATGAAGGCGTATCGGGACCACATGGTGGAGCGCACGCAGCGGCCGGCCAAGCCCGAGACATTGAAGGTCTACGACCGGGTGACTCGGCGCCACGCCGAGTGGGGTTGGTCGGACCGCAAGGTGCGAGAGATCGACACTGACGAGATCAAGCGCAAGTTCAAAGAGACATTCGCCGCGACCCCCACCGCGACCGAGCAGGCATTCCGCTGGCCTGCCCGCGCGATCAACTGGTATGTGGAGAACGAGAAGATCAGGGCCGAAGCGCAAAACCGCGAGCCGACGATCAAGGGCAATCCCTTCAACTTCCTGGCCCTCAACAACTTCTACCGCACCAAGGAGCAGATCGACGAGGGCCGCGAGGAGCAGGGCAAGCGCAACCCGCTGCGCCCCACGCAGGACCTGGGAAAGTTTCTCGAGGCCTGCTGGTCGAAGAAGGATCTCAACGACAACATGACCGGCATCCACTACCTGATGCTCATGCTGCTTTGGGGCTGCCGGAAGAGCGAGCACGCTGGGCTCGTCTGGGGCGAGCTATTGTCGGAGACGGGCGGGCCTGGCGTCGGGCGCCGCTCGACCAGCCACGTCTTCATCCAGGACCATCCCGACTGGGGGCCCTACGTCTTCTTCTACAAGACGAAGAACGGCCGCAACCACCGCATGCCGCTGGCGCCGATGGCATTGGAACTGGTCAAGAGGCGGCAGGTCGCCGCCGCCGAGGAGTCCGCCAGGCGAGGCTTCAAGGGGAAGTCGCGCGGCTTCGTGTTTCCCGCCCGCAGCCCGTTCTCGAAGACGGGGCACTACATGGACGCGACCGACCTTCTCGACGACATCCGCGAGGAGATCGGGCTGGAGAAACTCAACCGGCACGACCTCCGTCGCTCGTTCGGAGCAGTGATGACGTCGATCGGCGTCCCCGACGGCATCAAGAGCCGATTTTTGAACCATGCCCACACAAGCGTGACCGACACCTACACGGCTGCGGAATGGTCGCTTTTGCGGGATTGGATGGCGAAGATCGAGCAGGCGATCCTCGTCAGGGCGCCCAACGTCTACAACGCGTTGAAGCCGGTCGATTGGCCACCGATCGCAGCCCCTGAGCCGCACGTCTGCCGCGCTCCCAAACCTCGAACTGGCCGGCCAAGGAAAGCAGATCTTGTAGCTGCACCAGCCGACTAGGTCCTCGAACTCCTTTTGGCCGGCGAAAAATTTACGGCGCGGATTTTCGGTAGCGTAGCCACACACCGCCGCCGTCCTGCATCTCGGCAGAGGCCAGCGTCAAATAAGTCGGAGCAGACCACGTTTCCTTGGCGATTTCGAAAGATGCGGGATGGTCGCCTCGACCATCCACCAATGGAAGGATCAGCACGCTCACCTCGTCCACCAGTCCGGCCGCGACGAACGAACCGCTGACGTGCGGGCCGCCCTCGACGATCAGCCGCTTCGCGCCAAGCTCCTCGGCGAGGATCGCAACGACGCGAGACAGGTCGATGTCGGTCTTGCCGCCGAAAATGTAGGAGGCGCCGATCGACTGGAGATGTGCGAGGTAGTCGTCCGCCACGCTCTCGGCCACAACAGCAACGACATGCGATCCAAGCGCCTCATTGCTTTTCCAAGCCACTTTGCCATCTCGGTCGATGGCCACCGCGTAGGTCTTCGCATTGCGATTTGCAAAATGGTGCGTGCGTGGGACGGACGACTTCGCAAGTCCCTTGGGATAGAAATCGCCATGGGCGATTTCCTGCATCGTCACTCTCCCGCAGATCCACGCGTCGAACTCGAATTTCTCCGCGAGCTTTTCATACGTTTGGTCGGCTTTTTTTTTGAACGCGCGATCCCAGCCGTCGGTGATGGCGTGGCCGTCGATGGACGACATCATGTGGCAAATGACATGGGGTTTCATTGGATCTCCTGAAAAATTAGTATTCAAAAGCAGAATCTATGGGCGATGACCGAGGTGGTATGAATTTAACGGGCCGACTAGCGATTTCCCTTGGACAGAACCGGAGATCCTCGACCATGTCCACATCATCCTGCTAGCTTTAATAAAATCGATGGCGAGCGCGCATGCAACCAAGTGGAGAGCCATCGATCGAGCTGGCATGCCATACATTGGCCCGAATTCAGGCAACGCGACCCATCACACCCGATCGAGACTTCCATGGGAAAAATGACGAAAGCTAAGACGATAAACTACGGACAGGATGCTCCTGGGATCCGAAATGGAATGATCGGGATCGCGCTTATCGGCTTGGTTTTCCTATTTTCCGCGGCGAGTCCTACGCTCCAACGCCTGCTGCCGATAAGTGTGGCGCGTTGCGCCGAGGCATTCGGGGCCGTGGCGCTCACATACGGAATTTGGATGGGCGGCTACATGACATGGAGTTCGCGAGTTGGAAAGCTTCGAACCCGCGACCGGCTTCTGGACACCGCTGGAAGCCTGCGCCCTTGGCGAGATTCCGACGTTGTCGTGGATGTGGGATGCGGGCGTGGGCTGATGATGATTGGCGCGGCGAAGCGATTACGCAACGGCGTCGCTATCGGGGTGGATTCTTGGCGCGTTCAAGATCAGTCCGGAAATTCAAGGGATGCGGTGCTGGCGAATGCGAGGGATGAGGGTGTTTTCGACCGGGTTAGGGTGGAGACCGGCGACGCTATGGAGTTGCCTTTGCGTAGCCAAACCGCCGACGCGGTTCTATCGCATTGGGTGGTGCACAACATTGAGCTCGAATCAGACCGGCTGGCGGCGCTCGATGAGATGTGGCGAGTGCTAAAACCAGGCGGCGTGATCGTCCTAGCCGACATCGGGCATGTGGAAGAATACCGCCGGCATTTTATGGAGCTTGGAGCAAGCCAGTGCGTGTTCTTCGACGGTGGCAAAGAGGCGGCCCTCATGGGAGTTCTTAGCGGCGGAACATATCGGCCCCAGGCCCTTATCTGTTTGAAGCCCGTCGCAAATTGAAATCAATCCGACCCGGATATCACCACCGATAGCACTGCCGAACATGGCGGTGTTGGGAATCGCTTAAAACTGGACCACGGTTTTCA
>JANXSS010000022.1 GCA_025356535.1 Herminiimonas sp. | reverse complement strand
ATGGATGGCTCGGAGCGCAAGATCGTTTTCCAGGGCGTGCACCAGATGATGGGCAGCGATGTCGGCGCGGCCTGGGCCGAAAATGAACCGCGCGGCAGCAAAATGGTTTTTATTGGCAAAAAATTACCTAAGGAAACGTTTATTGAAGGCCTGGAGCAGTGTTTGGTATAAACTAGCGACGCTTTATGGCACGGGTTGCGCGCAGGCTGCGGTAATGGCCAGCGAATTGGTCAGCACAGCCGTGATGCCAGGTCGTCGGGAGTTACCAGGACAGGAGGCGCCATGAACGCAGCCATAAAAAATCTTCCAAGCTGCCAATCGCAACGCCTGCAACACCATCACAAGCCGGCAAGCGCAGAGCGCCTGCCACCAAGGTCGAAACAGACGACGCGAGCAAGCGCCAGCCTGTTAATATCCAATCCGGCAAGCCTATGAGCAGTGACAATGCAAAGGCTGGATTACAGGATAAAATTGACAAAACCGTAGTTTTGAAAGTAAGCGAAGTGGCAACTAAAACACCAAAAGCAGCACCCGTCATCGCTACCGATGGCGCCTTGTTATCCGAAGCCCAGCTGGTGAAGATGGGCGAGAAGGATTACATGAATGCGGCGCAGCTTGCTTTCTTTAAAGCGCGGCTGCAGCAACTCGAGCGTGATCTTCTCAAGAATGCCGGGGAAACCACAGAGCATTTGCGCGAGACCGTGCTGGTGCCCGATCCGGCGGACCGCGCCACCATCGAGGAAGAGCATGCGCTGGAACTGCGCACCCGCGACCGCGAGCGCAAGCTGTTGAAGAAGGTGCAGCAATCGATAGCAAGCATCGACACGGGCGACTACGGCTGGTGCGAAGAAACCGGCGAGCCGATCGGCATCCCCCGCCTGCTGGCCCGCCCGACGGCGACGCTGTCGCTGGAAGCGCAACAGCGGCGCGAACTGAAACAGAAACTCTACGGCGACTGACTGTCTGTATTGCCATGGAGGCAATGCAATGCTCTTGATCCGCATTGCATTGCCTGTCGCACTGCCGGGACGTTGCGGCCTGCAGGACATGTTGGTCAGACAAACACGCGGGCTACCGGCGTAACCGCGACCGGATTTTTCTCTCGATTATTTTTTCGCTTCGGCAGGCTTTCTGCTCGCCACTTCCATCCTCCGTTCCTGCTTTACAAGTAACTTCTTCCGATACCGTCACCCGCCGCCAGTCCTGCCGTTACGGCATGCCCAGGCCTCGGCAATACAGCCCGGCGTATTTCGCCCACGGGATCTGATCCGCTGTCGGTCTCTACTCTTTCCTGATCACATTATCGCGCTATAATTTGGTGGTAATGTGATGCAAATTGTTTTGATTCTGTCAAGGATAACGTGGGGATTTTCTCGCTGTTCGGGAAGAAGGAACGGCCGCCGGCGCCATCCGATGCGAGGTCGGCTTTGCGCAAGAAAGACCCGACGCGCAGCCAGAACAATCCGCCGGTCGATGAATCCCGGCGCGAGAAGCAGGCTGACGACCAGCGCCAGGCAGCGCGTGCGACGGCACTGAAAATCGATGCCATCGAATCGGAAATGTCGTCGGAATTCGTGCGCCCCGGCGCCGCGCCCGCCCTTTCTACCACGCCTGACGTCAGACCCGCGCAAGTCCCGGTGGCGGCAACCGCGCCAGTCACGCAACCGGCACTGTCTGCCAGCAGCAACTTCATGCTCAGCGACACGATTTTCGATTCCCTCATGGACGATGCGGCGCTGGAAGACACGCCCCTGTTCGAGGAGGCGGCAATCCTGTTTGCCAACCGTCAGACAGACATGGCCGAACAGGTATTGAAAGATGCAATTGCCGCTGGCGCAACTGGCGTCGGCAGCATCACGGCGTGGGCGATGCTGTTCGATCTTTACCAGGTCAGCGGCGACCAGATCGCCTTCGAACATCTCTCGATTGCCTACGCGAAGCGTTTCGAAACCTCGCCGCCGGCCTGGTTGCCGCTGGCCGTCGAAGAAAGCAGGGCAATCGTGCCGCGTGCGGCAGCCATGCCGTCGGTTGCATTGACCGGCAAGCTCGATGCCGAAATCGGCAAGTCGCTCGACCGAGCGCGCCTCCTGGCCGAAAGTCATCCCGCCGTACGCCTTGAACTGAATCGCATCAGTGAAGTCGACGTCGATGGCTGCAGCCTGCTGTTGCAGGCCCTGAACCAGTTGCAGAAATCCGGCACCGACCTGATCCTGCTCGGCGCACCCGAACTGGTGGAAAAGATCAGGGCCATCATCGAGGTCGGACGCCGTGACGACACCGAGGCGCCCTGGCTGCTGCTGCTCGAGTTGCTCGGCCTGCAGAATCTGGAGCCGGCCTTCGAAGAAGCGAGCATCGAATACTGCATCACCTTCGAGGTCTCGCCGCCGGCGTTCGTGCCGCCAAAAAACCGGGTGACGACCATCATGGAACTGCCCGAAGCAGCGGCGCCGCAAGGCGAGTGCTTCGTCATGCCCGCCGTGATCGAAGGCCGCACCGATGCCCTGGTGGCCGAACTCGGCGCCTATGCCACCCGCCACAATCCGGCCCGCATCGACTGTGCGGCGCTGGCGCGCGTCGATGTCAATGCAGCGGCGCAGCTCATGGCGGGACTGGCGCCGTTTACCGGCGACGGCCAGGCCATCGAATTCCTGCATGTCAATCACCTGGTGGCGACGCTTTTCAGCGTGGTCGGCCTGGCCGACGTCGTCCGCATTCATACCCGCAGGATCTGAGACCGCCGGCTGCCTGCGGCGTTGCAACCCCGGCAGCCCGGCGTGTCTTGTTATTGCACCAGTCGCCCTCATCATCACTGAGGTCTGGCTTGCACGCGCGTGCCAACCGGCATGCAGGCAACGCCGGACCGGACGCCGGCATCGCCCCTTCGCCTCATTTCAGGATTTAGCATGGAACAATTTCATGGCACCACCATTCTTTCCGTTCGACGCGGCAACCTGGTCGCCCTTGGCGGCGACGGCCAGGTAACGCTTGGCAATATCGTCATGAAGGGCAGCGCGCGCAAGGTGCGGCGCCTGTTTCAGGGTAAGGTGCTGGCAGGTTTTGCCGGCGGCACGGCCGATGCCTTCACCCTGCTCGAACTGTTCGAGGCGAAGCTGGAAAAATACCAGGGCAACCTGATGCGGGCATCGGTCGAACTGGCAAAGGACTGGCGCACCGACCGCATGCTGCGCCGCCTGGAGGCGATGCTGCTGGTGGCGGACCGCGACCTGACGCTGGTCATCACCGGCAATGGCGATGTGCTGGAGCCGGAGGACGGCATCAGCGCCATCGGCTCGGGCGGCGTGTATGCGCAGTCGGCCGCCAAGGCGCTGAAGGAAAATACCGAACTGTCGCCGCTGGAAATCGTCAAGAAGTCCCTTACCATTGCCGGTGAATTGTGCATTTACACCAACATGTCGCACGTCATCGAGACGCTTGAGTGACGGCGCCATTTCAACCGCTTACTTTCAGAAACCGCACATGACCATGACACCGCAAGAAATCGTCTCCGAACTCGACAAGCACGTGGTCGGACAGGACCGCGCCAAGCGCGCCGTTGCCATTGCCATGCGCAATCGCTGGCGCCGTCAGCAGGTGGCCGAACCGCTGCGCCACGAAATCACGCCGAAGAACATCCTCATGATCGGCCCCACCGGGGTCGGCAAGACCGAGATCGCGCGCC
>JANXSS010000514.1 GCA_025356535.1 Herminiimonas sp. | reverse complement strand
CTGCGCCGAATTTGGTAATAGGTACTGAGCTCATATTTTTGACTTGTAGAAATAAAAACCACAGGGGCCACAAAGAAGATTCCCCGGCGAGCCGGGGAATGCTGTGCGTTGTGGCCGCTGTGGCCTTGGGTTAGATCGTGGGGCTAGTTTAAGGTTTTATGCAGGCCTTGTAAATCATACACGCGCAACTCGTCGAGATGGCGCATGCCTTCGACCGCAGCCTCGGCACCCGCAATTGTAGTATATGTCGTCACGCGCGCGGCCAAAGCCGAAATGCGGATCGCGCGCGAGTCGATGATGGCGCTGCGTTTTTCCTCGACCGTGTTGATCACCAGGGCGATCTCGTGGTTCTTGACCATGTCGACGATGTGCGGGCGGCCTTCGATGACCTTGTTGACCGGCGTGACCGGGATGCCGGCCGCCGCGATCACGGCCGCCGTGCCCTTGGTCGCGACGATCTGGAAGCCCATCGCATGCAGGTCGCGCGCGACCTTGACGGTGCGCGGCTTGTCCGAGCCCTTGACCGACAAGAACACCTTGCCCGACTCCGGCAGCTTGACGCCGGCGCCCAGCTGCGACTTGACGAACGCTTCGCCGAAGGTCATGCCAACACCCATGACCTCGCCGGTGGACTTCATCTCCGGCCCGAGAATGGTGTCGACGCCGGGGAATTTCACGAACGGAAATACCGCTTCCTTGACGCTGAAATACGGCGGCACGACTTCACGGGTGATGCCCTGGCTGGCCAGCGACTGGCCGACCATGCAGCGCGCGGCGATCTTTGCCAGCTGCAGGCCGGTTGCCTTGGAGACGAACGGCACGGTGCGCGAGGCACGCGGATTGACTTCGAGCACGAAGACCACATCCTGCAGCGTGACGGCGCCGCTGTCATCCTTGACTTCCTGCTGCTGGATGGCGAACTGCACGTTCATCAGGCCGACCACATTCAGGCCCTTTGCCATGGCTGCGGTCTGGCGCTTGATTTCATCGATGGTGGTCTGCGCCAGCGAATAGGGCGGCAGCGAACATGCCGAGTCGCCCGAATGCACGCCGGCCTGTTCGATATGCTCCATGACGCCGCCGATGAAGGTGCTGGTGCCGTCGGAGATGCAATCGACGTCGACCTCGATGGCGTCGTTGAGAAAGCGGTCCAGCAGCACCGGCGAATCGTGCGAGACCTTGACCGCTTCGCGCATGTAGCGCTCGAGATCACGCTGCTCGTGGACGATTTCCATGGCGCGTCCGCCCAGGACGTAGGATGGCCGCACCACCAGCGGATAACCGATTTCCTGCGCCAGCAGCAAGGCGTCGGCCTCGGTGCGGGCGGTGCGGTTCGGCGGCTGGCGCAAACCCAGCTCGTGCAGCAGTTTCTGGAAGCGCTCGCGGTCTTCGGCCGCATCGATCATGTCGGGCGTGGTGCCGATGATCGGCACGCCGTTGGCTTCGAGGTCCAGTGCGAGTTTCAACGGCGTCTGGCCGCCGTACTGGACGATGACGCCCAGCGGCTTTTCCTTGTCGACGATTTCGAGCACGTCTTCCAGCGTCAGCGGCTCGAAATACAGCCGGTCGGAGGTGTCGTAATCGGTCGATACGGTTTCCGGATTGCAGTTGACCATGATGGTCTCGTAGCCGTCTTCCCGCATGGCGAGTGCCGCATGCACGCAGCAGTAATCGAATTCGATGCCCTGGCCGATGCGATTCGGCCCGCCGCCCAGGACCATGATCTTCTTGTTGTTGGTCGGGTTCGACTCGCATTCTTCCTCGTAGGTCGAATACATGTAGGCGGTATTGGTGGCGAATTCGCCGGCGCAGGTGTCGACCCGCTTGTAGACCGGGCGCAGGTTCATCGCATGGCGCTGCTCGCGCACGGCGCGGTCGGTGGTCTGCAGGAGTTTTGCCAGGCGGCGGTCGGCAAAGCCCTTCTGCTTCAGCCGCTTCAGGGTCGGCCGGTCGATGGCGTCGAGCGTGGTGGTTTCCAGCCACAATTCGATGTCGACGATTTCCTTGATCTGCGCCAGGAACCACGGATCGATGTGGGTCAGCTCATGCACTTCTTCCAGCGTGAAGCCGTGGGCAAAGGCGTCGCCGACGTACCAGATCCGTTCCGGCCCCGGCTCGCCGAGCTCTTCCTCGATGGTTTCGCGGTCCTTGGTTTTTTCGTTCATGCCGTCGACGCCCACTTCCAGGCCGCGCAGCGCCTTCTGGAACGATTCCTGGAAGGTGCGGCCGATTGCCATGACTTCGCCGACCGACTTCATCTGCGTCGTCAGGTGGCTGTCCGCAGTCGGGAATTTTTCGAAGGCGAAGCGGGGAATCTTCACCACCACGTAATCGATCGACGGCTCGAACGATGCCGGCGTTGCGCCACCGGTGATTTCATTGCGCAGCTCGTCCAGCGTGTAGCCGACGGCGAGCTTGGCTGCCACCTTTGCAATCGGAAAGCCGGTTGCTTTGGACGCCAGTGCGGAGGAACGCGAGACGCGCGGATTCATTTCGATGACGATCATGCGGCCGTCGTCCGGATTGATCGAGAACTGCACGTTGGAGCCGCCGGTGTCGACGCCGATTTCACGCAGCACTGCCAGCGAGGCATTGCGCATGATCTGGTATTCCTTGTCGGTCAGCGTCTGCGCCGGTGCCACCGTGATCGAGTCGCCGGTATGGACGCCCATCGGGTCGAGGTTTTCGATCGAGCAGACGATGATGCAGTTGTCGGCGCGGTCGCGCACGACTTCCATCTCGTACTCTTTCCAGCCGAGCAGGGACTCTTCGATCAGCAGTTCGGTCGTGGGCGATGCTTCCAGGCCGCGCTTGCAGATGGTTTCGAATTCTTCGGCATTGTAGGCAATCCCGCCGCCGCTGCCGCCCATGGTGAAGGACGGCCGGATGATGGTCGGAAAGCCGAGCGTCTTCTGCACGACCCAGGCTTCGTCCAGCGTGTGCGCCACGCCGGAACGCGCCGAACCCAGGCCGATCCTGGTCATCGCATCCTTGAACTTGGAACGATCCTCGGCCATGTCGATGGCTTCGGGGGATGCGCCGATCAGCTCGCAACCGTATTTTTCGAGCACGCCGTTGCGATGCAGGTCGAGCGCGCAGTTGAGCGCCGTCTGGCCACCCATGGTCGGCAGGATCGCGTCGGGGCGTTCCTTGTCGATGATGCGCTCGACGACTTGCCAGGTGATCGGCTCGACGTAGGTGACGTCGGCCATTTCGGGGTCGGTCATGATGGTGGCCGGATTGCTGTTGACCAGCACCACGCGGTAACCCTCTTCGCGCAGGGCCTTGCAGGCCTGTACGCCGGAGTAATCGAATTCGCAGGCCTGGCCGATGATGATCGGGCCGGCGCCGATGATGAGTATGCTTTTTAAATCTGTGCGCTTAGGCATGCTTGTGTTTCTCCATCAGTGCCACGAAGCGGTCGAACAGCGGGGCGATATCGTTCGGGCCAGGCGATGCTTCCGGATGGCCCTGAAAACAGAACGCCGGACGGTCGGTGCGGGCAAAGCCCTGGAGCGATCCGTCGAACAGCGAGACATGGGTGATGCGGCAGTTCGACGGCAGCGTGTCGGCGTCGACTGCGAAGCCGTGGTTCTGCGAGGTGATCATGACCTTGCCGCTGTCGAGGTCCTGCACCGGATGGTTGGCGCCGTGATGGCCGAACTTCATCTTCAGCGTCTTGGCGCCCGAGGCCAGCGCTATGATCTGGTGACCCAGACAGATGCCGAAGGTCGGTATGCCGCGCGCGATCAGTTCGGTCGTGGCGGCAATGGCGTAGTCGCACGGCTCCGGGTCGCCGGGACCATTGGAGAGAAAAATACCATCCGGCTGCAGCGCGAGAGCATCGGCGGCGCTGGCCTGCGCCGGCAGCACCGTGACCCGGCAGCCGCGTTGCGCCAGCATGCGCAGTATGTTGAATTTCACGCCATAGTCGAATGCCACCACGTGAAAGCGCGGTGCGGTCTGCTGGCCGTAGCCGCTGCCGAGCTGCCATTCGGTCTCGGTCCAGGAATAGGCCTTGTCGGTGGAGACCACTTTTGCCAGGTCCATGCCGGACAGACCCGGAAAGCACAGCGCCAGGGCCAGCGCCTGCTCGGCCGAAGCCTTGACGCCGGCGACGATCGCGCCGGCCTGGGCGCCGGAGGTGCGCAGGATGCGGGTGAGCTTGCGGGTATCGATGCCGGCAATGGCGACGATGTTTTCGGCTTTCAGATAATCGGTCAGCGACTGCGTCGCGCGAAAGTTCGAGGTGACGATCGGCAGGTCGCGGATGATCAGGCCGGCCGCGTGCACTCTTGCCGCTTCGACATCTTCCGGATTGACGCCGGTGTTGCCGATATGCGGATAGGTGAGCGTGACGATCTGGCGGCTGTAGCTGGGATCGGTCAGGATTTCCTGGTAGCCGGTCATGGCGGTGTTGAACACCACCTCGCCGCTGGTCTGGCCCTGTGCGCCAATGGAAAAACCTTCGAAAACGGAACCGTCTGCAAGCGCTAGGATGGCCGGAACTGTGGGGCCAGAAAGAAATGGCTGCAAGGGTAACTCCTGAAATAGTTACCGTCGCCACGCCGCGCCATCACGACCGCGCAACTTGGCCGCACCAGGCGTACAAACGCAGGATGTGGCGGGATCGGGTCGATTCGGGACGTTAGGAAGGTGCTCTGCGCTACGACGGTTTTAGGTTTGGCTAAACCCAACGATTATAGCGCAAGAGGCACCTGCGAGGCAATTGCGCAGTGTTGCGGCAGACCATGCCGGCAGGCGCCGGCATGGTTGAATCAAAGTCCCAGAGCGGCGATACCGGCGCGGGCGATCTGCACGTCCTCGGTCGATTTCACGCCCGAGACGCCGACGGCGCCCACGCATTGGCCTTCGATCAGGATCGCCACGCCGCCTTCGAGCATGCCGTCCATGCCCGGCACGGTCATGAAGGCGTAGCGGCCGTTGTTGATGATGTCCTCGAAGATCTTGGTGTCGCGCTTGCCGAGCGCCGCCGACTTTGCCTTGGCCGGTGCAATGCCGGTCGACATCAGCGGCGCGTTGTCCAGGCGTTGCAGCAGCAGCAGGTGGCCGCCGTCGTCGACGACCGAGATCACCACTGCCCAGTTATTGGCGAGCGCCTCGGCTTCGGCGGCAGCGACGATTTTCTTGGCATCGTCAAGGGTTAGCATCTGTTTGGTTTTCATGGCAATTCCTTGGTTTCAAACCCGCGATTGTACGACACGGATAGCGGCCATCGGAACCGGTGCGAATCGGAGCGATCGCGCTCAGGCAGCGAACAGCCGCGCTTCGTCGACGCCGATGACACCCGACAAGGCGCGCTCGAAACCCATGCCGGCGCGCTGCGCGGCGATCGCCTGCAGGGCGGCCACGGCGCCTGCGGGATCGGCCGTGCCGGCCTCGGGCAGTTCGCCCAGCGTTGCCAGGCCGCCGCTGGCCACGAACATCATCTGGTCGTCGTCGAGGAGGTAGGCCGTTGCGATTGCGGTGCAGACACGGCTGGCAAAGTCATGCATGCCTGCCGGCGGCACGCTGGCTGTCACCAGCGTGAACTGCGCCGCGCCGGTCTGCGCCACGCAGTCGCTCTGGCGCACGCTCCAGGCCAGCAACTGGCCGACCGCGTCGAGCACGGACTCGGGCGCCGGCGCCCGGTAGGTCGCCAGGCTCACATGCTGCAGACCGATGCGAATCGTCAGCATCATGAAACGGTTGGCATTGCCGCGCGCCGCCGTCAGCATGGCCTGGCTGCGTTCGGCCAGTACGGCGGCCGACGACAGTTCGATGCGATTGCCGCCATAGGCGCGCCGCACGCAGTCTTCCAGGCCGCGTTCGAATTCGCGCTGCGTGCCTTCGAGGCGCGCCAGGACATCCAGGCGCGCCAGCAGTTCGGCCGTGGCCATGCCCTTGCCGATCAGATCGGTGGCGCCCGCCGCCCGCGCGCGGTCCTGGTCGACCTGTTCCTGGGCGCCGGAGACGACGACCACCGGCATGTTGCGGATGCGGGCGATGCGTGAGGCGCGTATGCGCTCCAGCAAACCATAGCCGTCCAGCCGTGGCATGGTCAGGTCGGTGATCACGATGCGGATGTTGGGATCGATGAGCAGGGTTTCCCATGCCTCGACGCCATCGTTTGCCTCACGTGGCTCGAACACGCCGAGCAGATGCTTGACCAGCGTCGCCCGCACGATTCTGGAATCGTCGACAATCAGCACGCGTGGCATCGATGGCAGTTCTGTTATGGCTGCGGGCATGACAATTCAGGAAAGATGAAGATGTGACGTCAGGATACCTGTAAGCAATTAATTTTGACAGGCTTGCACGATTGACTTACATTGCGCTGGTCTCATCAGGGAAGTCGCTATGTTGACAACGAAACAATTTCAGTGTGCACCGCGACGCTTCGTTAGTCTGTCGATTGCCGCATTGGTTCTGGCGGCCTGTGCCACCACGGCGCGCGCTGCCGAAGCCGGCACCGCCCAGTCCTATCCCGAATGGCCGATGGCCCAGTTCCAGGACTTGCGCGAGCGCGCCTCCGAACTGGCCCTGCGCGCCATCGGCATGATCGGCATCCACTACAAGCGCGGCGGCAATTCGCCCGAGAGCGGGCTGGACTGCAGCGGCCTGGTGCGCTATGTCTTCAAGGAAGCCTGGGGCACCAGCCTGCCGCGCACCGCCGAGGAAATCAGCCAGGTCGGCAAGCAGGTCGAGAGCCAGGACATGCAGCCCGGCGACCTGGTGTTCTACAACACGTTGAAGCGCGGCTTTTCCCATGTCGGCATCTACCTGGGCGACAACAAGTTCATCCATTCGCCTTCCGCAGGCGGCCAGGTCCGCATCGAAAGCATGGATCTGGGCTACTGGAAGAACCGCTTCAATGGCGCGCGCCGCATCGACCAGCCGCTGACGCAGTAGACCGGGCGCCCTGCCGCTCGCTCCCCCATATGTCGCGCCGCATCAGCGCGCCGACGTCAACTCGGCACGACTGCATGCCGGATTGCACGTTGCAGGCAACAGACCTTCGCGTTCTGACCACCAGCCAGACAACCGGATCACGGAGACTCGGCAGTTTCAAATACTGCTTGTCGGTTTTCTTGCCATGCCTAAATCATTTTCGTCCTTACGCGCCTCCGGTTCCTCCTTTGTTCCTACGGAGCCCCCTGCTTCCATCCCCCTATGTCAGCCTAGTTGTCGCCTCTAAATTTCAGTGATTGACC
>JANXSS010000482.1 GCA_025356535.1 Herminiimonas sp. | reverse complement strand
CCGAGGGTTTCGGTGGCGGCGCTCATACGGCACCTGTTCCGGAAACCGGTGTGGCCACTGCAGTGGGCTGCTTGGTCAGGCCTTCGTCCTCGACCAGGCCATCGACCTGTGCATGATCATGATGCGGCAATTCGCCGGTCTTGAAGAAGCCCCAGGTCACCTGCAAAAAGCGCAGGCACATCAGGTACGAACCCAGCGGAATTGCCGAATACACCATCCAGCTCGGCCATTCGATGTCGGCGGTGACCTGCCCTTCCGGCACGCCGGCCGTCGACATGCCGAAAAAGACCAGCGTCGCATAGTGCATGCCGATGCCCCAGACCAGGCGCGCGCCCATGGTGCCGACGACGAAGGTGAACACGATGCCGCAGGCCAGCGACAGATAAACTGCCGCCTTGCGCCAGTCTTCCGGCAAGCGGCTGACCAGCACGTCGATGCCGACATGAACGCCGGCGCGCACACCGTAGGCCGCGCCGAACTTTGCCATCCACACGAACATGATGATGCACAATTCCTGCGCCCATGAAAAATGCAGCGAGATCATCCATTGCTGCACGCCTGGTATCGCAAAACCGGAGCCATAGCGGTGCACCACCGAGAGGAAAATGAGCAGCGTGGCGCCGCCCATGAGCAGCGTGATTAGCCATTCTTCGGCAAGATTCAGTAATTTCGACATTGGCGCTCTCTGGGGAGGTTCGACTGGCTGGCAGTGGCTTGGATTGGCCCGAGTAAATGTCTTTATGCCTATAGTCGGGCGCAACAACCCGGAGTGTGCGGGTAAAGTTGAATTTCGACAACAGGCAATCGGTCGCCGATGCGCGATATCCGGGCAGCATGGCGTTTTGACGTTGGCTGCTGCAGGCGCGTTACGACGGCATCGGCCATGCCGTTGCGCCAAGCTGCGCTATGGCTGACGCAACGCGCGGCGCAGGGCGGCAATTTCTTCGCGCAGGGCCCGTATGTCTGCATGCAGCTCTTTTTCAAAGCGCTTCTCGTCTTCGCTGACGAACAGCGCCGCAATGCTGGCGGTAACAACGGAAAACAGCGCGTAGCCGAGCAGGACGATGAAGACGGCGAAGACGCGCGAGGCAGGCGTGGACGGCACCAGGTCGCCGTAGCCGACGGTGGCGCCGGTGATGAAAGCCAGCCACAGACCGTCGGCATAGGTCAGCACCCGCGGCTCCAGCCAGTAAAAGCCGCCGCCGGCCACGGCCAGCAGGATCACGGCGATTGCCAGCACCTGAAACAGATGATGCGGCGCCACCAGCCTTGCCAGCAGGGTCGACAGGCGCATGAAGACGACGCCTGAAAACCCGAGCCGCAGGATCCATTCCAGCACCGCCCAGGGTGGGTCGCCCGGCCATGCACTTGCCAGTGCACCGCCGAGTATGACGATGTCGGCCAGGGTCGCATGCCAGCGAACCGATGCTGGCCCGATCCGCCGGCGCCTGCCGATGTCGATCGCCATGAGAAGCGCGGTAAGGCAATAGAGCATGCTGCCGGCATTGCGATAGAGCGCAGTCGGCCCGGTCAGAATCAGGTAGAACGCGGGAATGGAAAAAACGAGGGCGCCCAGAAGCATGGGGCGCAACGGTTCGGGAAAATTCTTTTTTTGCATTCCGCCTACTCCCCGACGCCCGATTTTTTTCAAACGCCGACAAAGTATAAGGTCGTTGCCCGCGCCGATGGTTCGGCAGTTGCTGCCGGCGCGTCAGTGTCTGGCCGGCTGCAACTTTTTCACGCCTGGCAAGTCACTCTTAGATTTGGAGGCTTTCATGTCAGACAATAAAATCGCCGGCACCGCCGACGAGGTACGCATCGACGTCACCCGGCAATCGGCACTCGAGCGCTGGTCAAAAAAACTCGATGCCACGCCTGAACAGCTAAAGGAAGCCGTCGCCGCAGTCGGCGACCTTGCAAGCGAGGTAGAAGTGCACCTGAAGGGCAGCCGCAGCAGTGTCAACAGCGAGCGCGTCCACGCGGCCCTGCAGGACAAGACGGCCTAAAGCGGGCGCAACAGGCGAAGCAAAAGCATGGGCCAGCGTCGCTTCGGCCGCACCGTCTTGTCAAATGACGATTGCGTCTAGAATGCGGCATGTCCCGTTGCGTTTTTGCTAACGGCAGCATCCGGTTGCAACTTTTCATTTCAAGGATTCCCATGTCTTCAGCTTCAGGTTTTGCGGCCCATGCCGCCGATGCACCGATGGCGCCTTTCAGTTTCGAGCGCCGCGCCCCGGGCGCACACGATGTCGCCATCGACATTCTTTTCTGCGGCGTCTGTCACTCCGATCTGCATACCGCCCGCGCCGAATGGGAAGGCACGGTCTTTCCGGTCGTGCCCGGCCATGAAATCGTCGGCCGCGTGACGCAGGTCGGCGCGCATGTCAGCAATTTCGCTGTCGGCATGACCGTTGGCGTCGGCTGCATGGTCGACTCCTGCCAGGCGTGCGCGAGTTGCGCCGAAGGCCTGGAACAGTATTGCGAGACCGGCTTTACCGGCACCTACAACAGCCCGGACAAGCATCTGGGCGGCGTCACCTACGGCGGCTACGCCGACAGGATCGTCGTCGATGAAAAATTCGTCCTGCATATTTCGGACAAGCTCGACCCCGCCGGCGCCGCGCCGCTGCTGTGCGCCGGCATCACGACCTACTCGCCGCTGCGGCACTGGAAGGTCGGTCCCGGCATGAAGGTCGGCATCGTCGGCCTCGGCGGCCTCGGCCACATGGGCGTGAAACTGGCCCATGCAATGGGCGCGCAGGTGGTGCTGTTTACCACCTCGCCGGGCAAGGAAGCCGACGCGCTGCGCCTGGGCGCCAACGAAGTCGTGATCTCGAAAGATCCGAAGCAGATGGCGCTGCATGCAAACAGCTTCGACTTCATCCTCAACACGGTCGCCGCGCCGCACAGTCTCGACGCCTTTCTGGTGCTCTTGAAACGCGAAGGCACCATGACGCTGGTCGGCGCGCCAGCCAGCCCGCATCCGTCGCCGCAGGTCTTCAACCTGATCATGAAGCGCCGGCACCTGGCCGGCTCGCTCATCGGCGGCATCAGGGAAACGCAGGAGATGCTTGATTTTTGCGCCGAACACGGCATCACCTCCGACATCGAGATGATCCGAATCCAGGAGATCGACGCTGCCTACGAGCGCATGCTAAAAAGCGACGTGAAGTACCGTTTCGTCATCGACATGGCGTCGCTGGCGGCCTGATGCCGGGACCGGCAGGCATGCATGCACGCAGACAGGCGGCGTTCTACTTGATGCGCTGCTTGTCGAGCTTGCGCGCCAGCGTGCGCCGGTGCATGCCCAGGCGGCGGGCCGTTTCCGAGATATTGAAATTGGTTTCGGCCAGCGTCTGATGGATGCGTTCCCATTCGAGCGTCTTGATCGAGGTCGTGCGGTTGGTCAGCCCGACCTCGCTGCTGCCGGCGACGTGGCCGAAGGCGGCTTCGATGTCGTCGGTGTTGGACGGCTTGGCAAGATACTGGCAGGCGCCCAGCTTGACGGCCTCGACCGCCGTGTTGATGCTGGCAAAGCCGGTCAGCACCACGATCAGCATCGCCGGATCGTGCCTGTGCAGCATCTGCACGCACGCCAGCCCGGAGGTGCTGCCGTTTAGCTTCAGGTCGACCACGGCATAGCCCGGCGAATGCGTCATCAGCAGTTCCTTGGCCTGATCGAGGCTCGCTGCCAGCAGCACCCGGTAGTCGCGGCGTTCGAAGGAGCGCCCCAGCGTGCGGGCAAAGGCGGCATCGTCCTCGATGATCAGCAGCAGGCGTTCAGTTGACGGCATCGACGCTCTCCAGGGAAATCGCGCGCAGCGGAATATGCACGCGCACGACGGCGCCGCCCTCGGCGCGGTTGTGCGCGGCCACGGTGCCGCCGAGCGTGCGGGCGACGTTTACGCTCAGGAACAGGCCGAGGCCGCCACCCGGGCG
>JANXSS010000373.1 GCA_025356535.1 Herminiimonas sp. | reverse complement strand
CCATTTGCCACCAGCAGGTCCAGCAGCCGTACCAGAGTCGCCTTGGGAATGCTTGCACGCAGTGCGAGCTGCGATACAGAAACCGGCTGATTCGATGCCGCGACCCGTTCCAATACCGCAAGGACCCGCAACGCCCGTGGGTCCGGCAATGCGGATCTGTCTTTATTTGTATCCTTTTTTTCTTTCATGATCGATCGTGACCGTCTCCGATTCCAGGCGCGACGGGTATCGGCATTACACACCCCGGGAAGCGCAAACCTGATTGAAAAAACCGCGCATTTGGGGCGCAAAGCAGCAATTGCGAACCAATTATCCGGTTTTGAGAGAAATCACCTTGCGCCTTAAAACCGGAACTCGTATCCCTATACATCTTAATACAAGTAACCACGACGTAACTGGCAGAACCATTCATGTCGGTACGGCGATGGAAATACTGGAGACACGCTACATGACTACCTTTGATTTTGTAATCGTCGGTGCGGGTTCTGCTGGCTGCGTGCTGGCAAACCGCCTCAGCAAAAGTGGCAAATATTCCGTATGCCTGCTCGAAGCCGGTCCGTCCGATCGCTATGGCTGGATCCACCTGCCGATCGGCTACGCAAAAACGATGTTCCACAAGACGTACAACTGGGGCTTCTATACCGAGCCCGAGGCCAATCTCGACCAGCGCAAGATCTACTGGCCGCGCGGCCGCACCCTCGGCGGGTCGAGTTCGATCAATGGTCTGGTCTACATTCGCGGCCAGCAGCGCGACTACGATGAATGGGCGGCCCTGGGCAATCCCGGCTGGAGCTGGGCGGAGTGCCTGCCGTATTTCAAGCGCCTGGAGCACAACGATCTGGGCGAGTCGGCCACTACCGGCATCGGCGGGCCGCTCTGGGCCACCACCATTCCAGGCAAGAACAAGCTGGTCGATGCCTTCATCGCCGCCTCCCAACAAAATGGCGTACCGGTGGTTTCGGATTTCAACAGCGGGCCACAGGAGGGTGTGGGGTACTACCAGCTGACGACCCGCAACGGCTTGCGCTGCTCGACTGCAGTGGCGTACCTGAAGCCGGCGCGCAAGCACCCGAACCTGCACGTCGAGACCGAAGCACAGGCCACGCGCATCCTGTTCGATGGCGCGCGAGCAACCGGTGTTGCCTACCGCCAGGGGGGAACCCTGCGCGAAGTGCGCGCCGCACGCGAAGTGCTGCTGTGCGCCGGTGCGCTGCAGTCACCCCAGTTGCTGCAGCTCTCGGGTATCGGCGCTGCCGCACTGCTGCAGAAATTCGCAATTCCGGTGCTGCGGGATCTGCCGGGCGTCGGCGCCAATCTGCAGGATCACCTTCAGGTGCGCCTGATGTTTGAGGTCAGTGAAAAAATCACCATCAACGACGAGCTCAACTCCTTGTGGGGCAAGGCAAAGATGGGATTGCAATGGGCAGCCACCCGCACCGGACCGCTGGCCATCGGCATCAATCTGGCCGGCATGTTCTGTCGCGCCCTGCCGGAAGAAAACGCCACGCCGGACACCCAGTTCCATTTTGCGACCGTCTCGGCCGAACATGCCGCTGGCAAGGTCCATGCCTTCTCGGGCTGCACCTATTCGGTCTGCCAGCTGCGTCCGGATTCACGCGGCCAGGTGGCGATTCGTTCCACCGATCCTTTCGAGGCGCCGTCGATCCAGCCGAATTACCTGTCCACCGAGCGCGACCGCCGCACCACGATCGCCGGTGTCCGCTTCGCGCAACGGGTGGCCGCAACGGCGCCCATGAAACAGTACATGAAACGGCCCTACCGGCCGCAAGCAGACGTGCGCTCGGATGAAGAGGTGCTGGCGTTTTGCAGGCAATATGCGACGACGATCTTTCATCCGTCCGGCACCGCGCGAATGGGCCCGGCGTCGGATCCCGGCGCGGTGGTCGACGCCCGGCTGCGGGTGCACGGCGTCAGCGGTTTGCGCGTGGTTGACTGCTCGATCATGCCCACGCTGGTGTCGGGCAATACCAATGTGCCGACCGTGATGATCGCCGAAAAAGCCGCGGACATGATCTTGCAGGATGCGCTGGACGTTCGTCCCGGCGCCGCCATCGTTGGCAGCGTGGCGCACGCCCGCAGCGGGCCGCAAATCGCCGCAGCGCTGGCGTCGCGGCCGATCTAGAGAAGATTTCGAAATGGTGTATGCGTAATGCGTAGCGATTCGGGCCGCAGTGCAAGGCGCAGGGAGCGCCGTGTAGCGGGCTACACCAGCGCGCTGCAACGCCGCAATGTGGTTCGAGGCGGTGCGTAGCGCGTGTATGCCATTACGAAATCTGCTCAAGGCAAGGCGTCACGCTACAGAATTCGGGGTACCTGCACGATCCGGAGCGACCGGACAAAGCGCAACCGGCGGACGATACCGCTGGCATTCATGATAAAAAATCAGAGCATTGGAGGCAATCAGCATGACAACTGACAAAAAAACCCTGCGCCGGGTGGCGATGGCCAGCATCATCGGCGCCACCATCGAGTGGTACGATTTTTTCCTCTACGGGGTGGTGGCGGGAATCGTGCTCAACAAGCTGTATTTTCCGACCGGTGATGCGGCTACCTCGACCATGCTGGCCTATGCCACCTTCGCCGTCGGCTTCATGGCACGCCCGCTCGGC
>JANXSS010000428.1 GCA_025356535.1 Herminiimonas sp. | reverse complement strand
CTACCAAAAAACCAGCAAAGAAAGGAGATCCAGGAACCAGACCAGAAGACTTATCCACAGACGCGGTGTAATCTACGCGCAAATAGGGTGGGTCAGTTTTAGATGAAAACCGTGGTCCAGTTTTAAGCGATTCCCAACAGCACTGCACCAATGGCGTGCGCAAAGATCACTCGCGCATTGAAAGTTTCTGTAGAAAAGTGTTTCCTGTTGGTAATAGATGGCATGATCTTTGCTCGTTGCTCAGCATGCTTATCCAGGGTGCCTCTCCATGTCGACCAGACTTCGCCGCTTGATCGGAAGCTTGACCGTAGGTCGCAAGCTTGCCCTGATCTACTTTCTTGACCTGACCACGGTGCTGTTCATTTCCGGCATCCTGATCAATGAAAAATACATTGCCATCAATTTCACGAAGAAGGAGATGGTCGGCAGCCAGTTCATTGCCGTGGTGCGCGATGCGCTGCTGACTCATGTAGCGCGCGAGGCGCAGGCACGGCCCGCGCCGGTTGCCGACGGCACGCCGGCAACCACGATCCTCGGTGCGCAGGCGCGCTTCGGCGCCGACATGGCCAGCGCCGGCCTCAGCGGTGACTTTGCGGCCGCACTGACTGCGACCGGCACCGCCTCGGCTGCCGGCGCCGGCGGTCGCGGTGCAAGCGGGCGCAATGCGGCCACACCGATCGGCACCGGACGGCAATTGCTGACGCGCATCGGCAACCAGTCGAACCTGATCCTCGATCCCGATCTCGACAGCTACTACACGATGTCGCTGATCGTGCTGCGCTTTCCCGAGTTGCTCGATGTCGTAGACAGCATGCATCGCCTGGCCGGGCAGATGGCAACGCTGCCGGCGGCACGGCGCCTGGATCAGCAGACCCGGTTCCTGGTGCTCGAAGGTCGCATCGATGCGATTCTGGCCGGCATCGAGAGCGACTACCGCGAAGCCTTCTCGGCCAGCAGTCCCCTGTTGAAAGCCAGGATGGCGCCGAGCCAGGCCGTGCTGGCGAGCGCCCTGCGCCAGTTCCGCATCGACAGCATGCGCCAGGCCGGTCTGGAGGCCGAAGTCGCGCCTGCCATCCCGGACGAGGCCCCCGCTGCAGGCACGGCGGTGCAACTGACGCCGGTCATTGCCGCCCTGCGGGCTGCCTGGACGGTTTCGCAAACCGAAATGGACCGCCTGCTGCAGGCGCGCAATGACGAAGCCTTCCACCGCATGTGGCTGCACCTGGGAACCGCCTTGCTGTTGATGGCGCTGATCCTCACGCTGATCTTCCTGGTTGCCCGCCAGATCGCGTTGCCGATCCGTCGCCTGGCCGAGGTTGCCGAGCAGGTACGTCACTCCGGCAACTACACGCTGCGCGCCGACTGGGACAGCAGCGACGAGATCGGCCGCCTGGTTGCCGGTTTCAACGCCATGCTGCAGCAGCTCGATTCGCAGCGCATCGCCCAGCAGGATCTGGCCGCGCAGGCCAGTGCGGCGCTGGCCCAGCGGGCGCTGATCGAAGCGATTCCATTGCCGCTGATGGTGACCTCGATTCCCGACCATCATGTGCTGCATGCAAACGACGCAGCGCGCGCCTGGCTTGGCGGCCGTGACCGCAACCCGTGGCAGCGCGGCATGGAACCGGCCGCCCGGGCGCGCTTTTTCCAGTGCCTGAGCGACACCGATGCGGTCGATGAATTCGAAGTGCGCTGGACCGCCGGCGACGCGCCTTCCTGGGCGCTGGTGTCGGCCCGCTGCCTCCAGTACCAGGGACAGGCGGCCGTACTGACGACCTTCACGCCCATGAACCGCATGAAGCAGATGGAGTCAGGGCTCGAACTCTGGGCCAAGGTCTTCGAAGCGTCTTCCGAGAGCATCGTCGTCATGGACCATGGTGGACGGGTCGTCACCGCCAACCAGGCATTTCGTCGCGGCACCGCCTTCGAAATGCATGAACTGCTGGGCAAGCTGCCCGACCTGCTGCTGGCCGAACGCAATGCGCCGGACATGATGGAAACCGTGCGCCACACCACCTTGACGAAAGGTTCCTGGCAGGGTGAAGTCTGGCTCAACCGCAAGAACGGCCAGGCCTATCCCGCCTGGCTGGTGATGAATGCGGCGCGCGACGTGCACGGCGCAGTGACCAATTTCATTGCCATGTCGCTCGACATCACCGAACGCAAGGCAAGCGAGCAGCGCATCCACTACCTGGCCCATCACGACGCCCTGACCGGCCTGCCCAACCGCTCCTCCTGCGACGAACGCATGGCGCTGTCGATTCAGCAGGCGCGGCGTCGCAAGACCAGGGTGGCGGTACTGTTCGTCGACCTCGACCGCTTCAAGAACATCAACGATTCGCTCGGCCACCACATCGGCGACGAACTGCTGTGCTCGGTGGCGGCGCGTCTGGCCGGCGCGGTGCGCGAGGGTGACACGGTGGCGCGCCTGGGCGGCGATGAGTTCGTCGTGATACTCGACAACGTCGTCAATGCGGAAGAAGTCGGCAAGATCGTCGGCCAGCGGCTGATTCCGGCAGTGCGCCTGCCGCACATGATCGACGGCGGCGAACTGTACATTTCCTGCAGCATCGGCGCTGCGGTCTATCCCGACGACAGCGACAGTACCGATGGCCTGATGCGCCATGCCGACGCCGCCATGTACCAGGCCAAGAAGCTCGGCCGCAACAATTTCCAGTTCTTCACACCCGAGCTCAATGCGCGAGTGACGCGGCATCTGCACCTTGAAAGCGACCTGCGCCGTGCCGCCGAGCGCAATGAACTGGTGCTGCATTATCAGCCGCGCATCGATGCCCGCAGCGGGCGCATCGCCGGCGTCGAAAGCCTGGTGCGCTGGCAGCATCCGAGCGAGGGCCTGATCGGTCCGGCGCAGTTCATTCCACTGGCAGAAGAGTCCGGCCTGATCATCGAGATCGGCGCCTGGATCATCGGCCAGGCCTGCCGTCAGCACCGCCTCTGGCGTGCCGAGGGACTCGGTCCGATGCCGATCTCGATCAACCTGTCGGCCCTGCAGTTGAAGGACGCCGGCCTGGTGCCGATCCTCAAGCAGGCGCTGGCGGCATCGACGGTGCCGGCGGCGCAGATCGAACTCGAACTCACGGAGTCGCTCTTGATGGACAATGTCGCAGCCACCATCTTGGTGCTCAACCAGATCAAGTCGCTCGGCTTTTCGCTGTCGATCGACGACTTCGGCACCGGTTATTCCAGTTTGAATTACCTGCACCGTTTTCCGATCGACAAGCTCAAGATCGATCGCTCGTTCATCCAGAACATGCATCTGGCGCCGGAAAACCTGGCGGTGACGAAAGCAATCATCGGCCTGGGCCACACCCTCGGCCTGGAAGTCGTGGCCGAGGGCGTGGAACAGGCGCAGGACGTACAGGTGCTGCAGGATGCCGGTTGCGACGAACTGCAGGGATTCTATTTTGCGCGGCCGATGCCGGCCGATGTGTTTGCCGCCTGGCTGATCAGCCACCGCGCCGAAGTGTCGTGAGGCGGTGACGCCAGGGCGCCATCGCGGCGCCCTGGCCTGCAGCGCCGGCCGGTGTCAGCCGGGCTGCTCGCCGGCACGCAGGGCGCGGGCATGCGCCTTGGCACGGGCCGCATTGCGATGCGCCTTGGCGCGGATGCGCTTGTAGCGCGCGCTCGCGGCGGCCTTGCTGGCTTTCGCCTCGGGACTGGTTTCGCGGACCGGCGCGGTCGGTGCGGCAGCAAAAGCACTCGCGCACAGGGCCAGTGCCAGCGTGGCGACCAAGGCAATGCTTTTCGTATTCATTCGATGACTCCAGAACGGGTAGGTAGGCGACGGCTATCGAAGCGACAGCAGCCCGATATTATCCCAGAGCATCATTTGCGCACTGCACGAACCAGTACCCTTTCCGGAAAATCCGGCGATTAGTCGCGTCGCCGCCACAATCTGGACATTGCGTCAACGCAACTTTCCTTTTTTGTGCCCATACTCGCCCGTGCGGCCGCGTGCCGCTTTCCGGTGCGTCTGCCTGCCTTGCCCGCTTCTCTGAAAGTGTGATCGACCATGAATTTTCTGAACAATCTTCGTATCGGTACGCGGCTTGGCGCCGGTTTTGCAATCGTCCTGTTGCTGTCGATTTTCTCCAGCGCGAACGGCCTGCTGCACGCCCGGCAGGCAGCCGACGCCACCCGCGCCATGCTCGACAGTCCGCTGGCAAAGGAACGCATCGTCGCCGACTGGTACGTGCTGATCTATTCGGCCATTGCGCGCACGGCGATCATTGCAAAAAGCGCCGACGACACGCTGTCGAAGACCTTTGCCGCCGAGATCGCGCAAAGCAGCAAGCGTGGCGGCGAATTGCAAAAAAGCCTTGAGCCGATGCTGGTTTCGGACGCCGAGAAAGCCATGTACGGCAGGATCACGGTCCTGCGCGCCGTCTACCAGGCCGAAAAGGAAAAAACCATGAAGGCGAAGCTCGCCGGCGATACGGCGCTCGCAGCGGCCGTGTTCGAAAAGGGGTTCCTGCCGTCGGCCGCCGCCTACCAGGCGCAGGTGCTCGACTTCCTGAAACTGCAGCGGCACGCCATCGACGAAGCCGCTCGGGCAAATGAAGACGCCTATCGCACCGGCGCCACCATCATGCTGGTGCTGAGCCTGCTGCTGGTATTGCTGGGCGTGGTCTGCGCATGGCTGATCGCCCGCAGCATCACGCGTCCGATCCGCGCAGCGGTGGCGGTGGCGACCCGGGTGGCCCAGGGCGACCTGTCGCAGCAGATCGCGGTCACCTCGCGCGACGAGATTGGCGACCTGATGCGGGCCTTGCAAGCCATGAATACGAGCCTGGTGACGATCATCGGTCAGGTCCAGAGCGGTTCCGGCACCATGGCCAGCGCATCGAGCGAAATCGCCTCCGGCAACCTGGACTTGTCGTCGCGCACCGAACAGCAGGCCGGCTCTCTCGAGAAGACGGCAGCGACGATGGTACAGCTGACCTCGACCGTCAAGCACAATGCCGACAATGCGCGGCAGGCAAATGTCCTGGCGCAGACCGCCTCGCGCACCGCCGTCAAGGGCGGTGCAGCCGTGGCGCAGGTGGTGACGACGATGGCATCGATCAACGACTCGGCCAGGAAAATCGTCGACATCATCGGTGTCATCGACGGCATTGCCTTCCAGACCAACATCCTGGCGTTGAATGCAGCGGTCGAAGCCGCGCGCGCCGGCGAGCAGGGCCGTGGCTTTGCAGTGGTGGCGGCCGAAGTGCGCAGCCTGGCGCAGCGCAGCGCGAGCGCGGCCAAGGAAATCAAGAGCCTCATCAGCGACTCGGTGGGCAAGGTCGACGCCGGCAGCAAGCTGGTCAATGACGCCGGCGTGACGATGGAAGAAATCGTCGGCAGCGTCAGGCGCGTGACCGACATCATGGCCGAAATCACCACGGCCAGCGACGAGCAGCGCAGCGGCATCGAACAGGTGAACCAGGCAATCGTCGAGATGGACAACGTCACCCAGCAGAATGCCGCACTGGTCGAACAAGCCGCGGCGGCGGCCGAGTCGCTGCAGGATCAGGCCGCGCATCTGGCACAGGTCGTCAGTGTCTTCCGGCTGGCCGCC
>JANXSS010000426.1 GCA_025356535.1 Herminiimonas sp. | reverse complement strand
CTCGATCTCGTTGTGGCTGACACCGTCGCGGCACGGCACGAAGATCATGCCGGCCGGCGCCACGCGGGCTGCATAGATGGCGTCGTGGCCGGCGCCCGAGACCACGTCCATGCTGGCATGACCCAGGCTGGCGGCAGCACGACGCACCGTGTCGACACATCCGGCGTCGAACGGGCAGGGGGCGAAATGGGATACCTGTTCCAGCGTGATTTCCAGCCCGGTACGGCTGCGCACGGCATCGATGCGGGCGCGCAGTTCGGCATCCATGGCGTCGAGCAGGGCACTGCTGGCATTGCGCAGGTCGATCGAGAACCTGACCTGGCCGGGAATGACGTTGCGGCTGTTGGGCATCACCTGCACCATGCCGACAGTGCCGCGGCCGTGCGGCGCATGCCGGTTTGCAATCGCCACGACTTCCTGCATGATGCCGGTTGCGCCCTGGAGCGCGTCGCGCCGGCTGGCCATCGGCGTCGGGCCGGCATGCGATTCGAAACCGGTGACGGTGCAGTCGTACCAGGTCAGGCCGAGCACCGCCGGCACCACGCCGATGACGCAGCCGGCGGCTTCCAGCACCGGGCCCTGTTCGATATGGGTTTCGAAATAGGCGCCGATCGGATGCCGGCCCGGCGTCTCGCGGCCGAGGTAGCCGATGCGCTCCAGTTCCTCGCGCACCGTCTTGCCGGCCACGTCGCGCGCCGCATAGGCGTGCTCCAGCGAGAAAGCGCCGCAGAACACGCCCGAGCCCATCATCACCGGCGTGAAGCGCGAGCCTTCTTCATTCGTCCAGATCACGACTTCGAGCGGCGCCTGCGTCGTCACGCCGTGGTCGTTCAGGGTCTGGATGACTTCCAGGCCGGCGAGCACGCCGTAGTTGCCGTCGAATTTGCCGCCGGTCGGCTGGGTGTCGATGTGCGAGCCGGTGACGATCGGCGCGAGGCTGTCGTCGCTGCCGCTGCGACGCATGAAGATGTTGCCGATCTGATCGACGGTCACCGTCATGCCGGCGCTGCTGGCCCAGTCGCAGACCAGGTCGCGGCCCTGGCCGTCGAGCGTGCTCAGGGCCAGGCGACAGACGCCGCCTTTCGGTGTGGCGCCGATTTCGGCCAGCGTCATCAGCGCCTGCCACAGGCGCTTGCCATCGATGCGCAGGCTGCTTGCGGTGAAATCCGTCTGCATGAAAATTCTCCTGGTGGTACCGGTTCTCAGGCCGGGGTGGGGCGATGCGCCGGTGGCGCAGCGTTCGGCATGCCCGGTTCGGCAAGCCTCACGCCGCCGCGATGCTGACACCCAGATAGCGGTTGCGCACGCTCTCATCAGCCAGGAACTGCGCATTGCTGGCAGCGTACACCACGCGGCCCTGTTCGATGATGTAATGCCGGTCGGCCAGCTGGGTGCACACCGCCAGGTTCTGCTCGACCAGGATGATCGGCATGCCGGCTGCCTTGATCTGCAGGAGCTGGGCGACGATTTCTTCGACGATCACGGGCGCGAGTCCCTCCACCGGTTCATCGAGCATCAGGAGCTTTGGCCGCGTCATCAGCGCGCGCCCGATCGCCAGCATCTGTTGCTCGCCGCCCGAGAGCTGCGAGCCGCCATTCCTGCGGCGCTCCTTCAGGCGCGGGAAGATGCGGTAGATGTCCTGCAGCTGCCAGGGCGAATCGCGCCGCGCCGCCATGGTCAGGTTCTCTTCCACGGACAGCAGCTTGAAGATGCCGCGATGCTCCGGCACCAGGCACACGCCTTGCGCGGCGATGCGGTGCGGCGCCAGGCCGACCAGGCTTTGTCCCATGAAGCGGATGCTGCCGGCCTGCGCCGGCACCACGCCCACGATGGTCTTCAGGGTCGTGGTCTTGCCGGCGCCGTTGCGACCCAGGAGCGCTATGACTTCACCTTCGGCCACGCCCAGCGAGACGCCCTGCAGGACATGGCTCTTGCCGTAACAGCCGTGGACGTCGGTGGCTTCGAGGATCATGCCGCGCCGCCCGTGATCATGCTGCCGAGATAGGCGCGGCGCACCCGTTCGTCGCTGCGAATTGCCTGCGGCGTGCCCTGCACCAGCACCTGGCCGAGCTGCATGACGGTGATCATGTCCGAAATATCCATGACGATGTCCATGTTGTGTTCGATCAGGACGACCGCGCAGGCGCTGCGCAGGCCGTGGATCAGCTGCTTCATTTCGCCGATGTCGTCGATACCCATGCCGGAGGTCGGTTCATCGAGAAAGATGACCTTCGGATCGGCGCCGATGGCCATGCCGATTTCGAGGCGCCGCTGCTGGCCGTGCGAGAGCGCGCCGGCCGGCCGTTCTGCGACCGCCCCCAGGTTCAGGCGTGCCAGCAGGGCCTGCGCCTTGTCGCCGGCGGCTACAAGCGACTCCGGCGAGCGCCAGAAGCGCAGGGCTTCGCGCGGCGCGCGGCCTTGTGCGGCCAGGCGCAGGTTCTCGCGCACGCTCAGGTTGGGAAAGAGGCTCGTGACCTGGAAGGATCGGGCCAGGCCTTTTGCCACCCGCAGGTAGTCCGGCAGGTGGGCGATTTCCTCGCCATCGATGCGGATGCTGCCTTCGGTGATCGGCACGGTGCCGGTCAGGACGTGGAACAGGGTGGTCTTGCCGGCGCCGTTGGGACCGATCACCGAGTGCACCGTGTTAGCTTCGATGGCGAGACTGACGCCAGCGACGGCGGTGAATTTTCCGTAGCGCTTGACGACGCCGGTGGCTTGCAGGATCGGCGCGCTCATGGCTGCTCACGCGGCGCTTTGGTGCCGGCATCGGCAATGACGGCGGCATCGGTACTGGTGCTGGCGTTGGCACCTGCGCCCTGTCGTCCGCGCAGCAGGTCGATGCCCTGCATCGCCAGGCCCCACAGCCCTTTTTGCATGTACAGCGCCACGGCGATCAGCAGCAGGCCGAGCAGCATCAGCCAGCGCGGCCACAGGGTCGACAGCCAGTCGCCCATCAGGACATAGAATGCCGCGCCCAGCACCGAGGCGAACAGGTTGCCGGTGCCGCCGATGATGGTCATGATCAGGATCGATTCGCTGGCGTGATATTCGATGCTCGACAGCGGCGCGATCCCGATGAGCATCGCATACAGCGCGCCGGCCAGGGCGGTGACAGCGCCCGAGATCATGAAGGCGATCAGCTTGAAGGTCTTGATGTCGTAGCCGATGGCGCCGGCGCGGATCTCATTGTCGCGAATCGCCAGGAGCGTACGGCCCAGCACCGAGTCGGCCACCCGCTGCAGCAGCACGAAGGCGATCAGGAACACCAGCGCCACCAGGCTGTAGTACTGCCACGGCGTGGTGGTCGGCAACACCGTCCTGCCCAGCACCGACAGGTGCGGCCGGACGATATTGAGCAAGCCGTTGTCGCCGCCGGTGATGTCCTTCAGGGTATAGGCCAGGAAGTAGAACATCTGCGCAAAGGCCAGCGTCAGCATGACGAAGTAGACGCCTTTTTGCCGGATCGAAAACCAGCCGACCACCAGCGCGGCCAGTGCACCGACCACCATCGCGCCCGCGAGCGCCGGCAACAGCGGCGCATGCAGGTGCAGCAGCATCAGACCGGCGGCGTAACTGCCCAGACCCAGGAAAATGCCCTGGCCGAACGACATCAGGCCGGTGTAGCCCAGCAGCAGGTTGCAGCCGAGCGCGGCCAGCGCGAAGATCAAAACTTCGGTGGCCAGCGTGGCCGAGCTGACTGTTGCCGGCAGCAGCAGGACGGTGGCGATGGCCAGGAGCGTGAAACGATGGTGGCGGATGCGCTGCATGGGGTTCCTCAGGCGCGGCCGAACAGGCCGTTCGGTCGCAGCAGCATGACCGCTGCCATGGCGACATAAATCATCAGGCGCGCGCCTTCCGGCCAGATCGTGCTCATCAGGCTTTGCACGATGCCCACCAGCAGGCCGCCTGCCAGCGCGCCCCAGAACGTGCCCATGCCGCCGATGACGACGGCCACGAACGCAATCCCGAGCGCCTCGACGCCCATGAACGGCTCGACGCCGCGAATCGGCGCAGCCAGCACGCCGGCCAGCGCAGCGGTGACGGCGCCGAGCGCAAACACCAGGCTGAAGATGCGGTTGATGTTTACACCGAGGAGCGACACCATCTCCGTCGATTCGCTGCCGGCACGCACTGTCGCGCCCAGCCGGGTGCCGTCGAGCAGCCACCACAGCAGCAGCGCCAGGGCGGCGGTGACGCCGATGACGAAGAGCCGATACATCGGATAGACGAAGTCGCCCAGGATGAAGACGCCTTCGAGCAACGCCGGCACCGCCACATTCTGGCCGAGCGCGCCCCACTGCACGATCACGGCCTCCTGCAGCACCAGCGCCAGGCCGACGGTGAAGACGATATGGAATTCATGCGGCAGCCGGTAGATGTGGCGCAACAAGGTCTTTTCGGCGAGCCAGGCAAAGACGCCGACGGCCAGCGGCGCCACCAGCAGCGTCGACCAGAAACTCCAGCCCATGCCGACCAGGTGAAAGCACACATAGGCGCCGAGCAGGAAAAACGCGCCATGGGCGAAATTGACGAAACCGAGCAGGCCGAAGACGATGGACAGGCCCACCGCCATCAGGAAATACAGCATGCCGATACCGATGCCGTTGACGATCTGCAGCAGATAGATGCTCATGCAGCCTTTGTAATGAAAACGGGGATGCGTGCCGGCCCGCCGGCACGCAGGAACGGCAATCGACGACTCAGCTCAGCTTGCACTGTGTCTTGTCGAGCGGCAGGAAGGATTTGCCCGACGAGACGATGTCGGCAAAATCGTTCTTGCTGCGCATCCTGGCCTTGCCCTTGCCCTTCAACAGATAATAGTTCTTGATGACCTGGTGGTCGCCCTTGCGGATTTCCTCGGTGCCGGTCAGGCCTTCGTACTTCATGCCTTCGAGCGCCGCGATGACGGCTTTCGGATCGGTGCTGTTGGCCTTGGCGATCGCGTCCAGCACGATCTTGGTGCAGATGTAGGAGCCGGCGAAACTGTAGTTCGGATCGTCCTTCAACGCCGCGCTGGAGAATTTCACGAACTCGTTGTTGAACGGCGCATCGATGGCATGCCAGTACTGCGCGCCGAAATAGACGTCCTCGCACAGGTCCGCGCCCAGCGCTTCGAACTGCTCGAGACCAGACGCCCAGGCCATGACGATGGTCATGTTCTTCTTCATGCCGAAGCTCACCGCCTGGCGCAGCGTGTCGGAGCTCTGGGTGCTGAAGTTCAGCAGCAGCAGCACGTCCGGCTTGGCCGCCATTGCGTTGGTCAGATAACCGCTGAACTCCTTTTCGGCCAGCGAGTGATAGCTGTTGCCGACATGCTCGATGCCCTTTTCCTTGAAGATCGCCTTGGCATTGCTGAGCAGGCCTTCGCCGAAGACGTATTGCGGCGTGATGGTATACCAGCGTTTTGCCTTCGGCATTTTTTCGATCAGCGGGCGCACCGTCTGTTCGATCGCGCCATAGGTCGGCACCGACCAGCGAAACGTCGAATGATTGCATTCGCTGCCAGTCAGTTCATCGGCGCCGGCGGTGGTGATGCAGACGCCGCCGGCCTTGTCGACTTCCTTGCCGATCGCCAGCGCTTCCGAGGACAGAAAGCCGCCGAGGAAGAAGCGGGTGTTCTTTTGCGCGATCGCTTCC
>JANXSS010000420.1 GCA_025356535.1 Herminiimonas sp. | reverse complement strand
TCAATGCCTGCGCCTTGTTCTTGTGCTGGCTGCGGTCGTCCTGGCATTCGACCACGATGCCGGTGGGCAGATGGGTGATGCGCACCGCCGAATCGGTCTTGTTGATGTGCTGGCCGCCGGCGCCCGAAGCCCGGTAGGTATCGATGCGCAATTCGCTCGGATTGATGATGACGTCGCTGACCTCATCTGCCTCCGGCATGATGGCAACGGTGCAGGCCGAAGTATGGATGCGGCCCTGGGTTTCGGTGGCCGGCACGCGCTGCACGCGGTGGCCGCCCGACTCGAACTTCAGGCGCGAGTAGGCGCCGGCGCCGATGATGCGCACGATGACTTCCTTGTAGCCGCCGACTTCGGAGTCGGATGCCGACACCATCTCGACCTGCCAGCGGCAGCGCTCGGCAAAGCGCATGTACATGCGCAGCAGGTCGCCGGCAAAGAGCGCCGATTCGTCGCCGCCGGTGCCGGCGCGGATTTCCATGAAGATGTTGCGCTCGTCGTTTTCATCCTTGGGCAGCAGCATCTTCTGCAGGTCGATTTCCAGCTGCGCCATGCGCGCGCGCGCCGCATCGATTTCTTCCTGCGCAAAATCCTTCATGTCGGGGTCGCCCAGCATCTCCTGGGCGGTGCGGGCATCGGTCTCGGCCAGGGTGTAGTCGGCGTAGAGCGCCACCAGCGGGCCGAGTTCGGCATGTTCGCGGGTGAGCTTGCGGTAGTTGTCCATGTCGGCGGTGGCGTCCTGTTGCGACAGCAGGTCGCCGACTTCCTCAAGGCGCTGGGTAAGCTGGTCGAGCTTGGCGGACATCGATGGTTTCATTGCGGCTTTTTCAGTTCACTCTGGCATGTTGGGTGGGGTGCAGACCTGACGGCTTCGGTAACCGGGCCGTGCAGGCGCGCTGGCCTGCGGCAGCGATCAGCGTCGCTAGCGACGGTTGCGAAACAGTTGCGGCAGCAGTGCCGCCAGGCGGGCCCGTTCGTCACCCTGCGCCGCATGCAGCGCCTGCTGCGGGCCATGCAGGAATTTCGCGGTCAGTCCCTTGGAGAGGGCTTCGAGCACCGCGTCGATGTCGTCGCCGCGCGCCAGCAGGCGGCGCGCCCGCTCCAGCTCGGCCATGCGCATCGCTTCGCTGCTTTCATGCAGCTCCTGGATCACCGGCACCACGCTGCGGGTATCGACCCAGTGCATGAAGGCCTGCACCCGGGTCTCGATGATTGCTTCGGCCTGCGCCACCGACGCCTGGCGCAATTCGACGCCGCTTTGCACCACGCCGCCGAGGTCGTCGACGGTATAGAGGAAGACGTCATCCATGCGGCCGACTTCGCTTTCGATATCGCGCGGCACCGCCAGGTCTACCATGAACATTGGTTTGCGCCGGCGCGCCTTGATGGCCCGCTCGACCATGCCCAGGCCGATGATCGGCAAGGTCGACGCCGTCGACGAGATCACGATGTCGAAGCCGGCCAGCGCATCCGGCAGTTCGGCCAGGCGAATGGCGCGCCCGCCGAAGCGTTCGGCCAGCGCCTGGCCGCGCTCGAGCGTGCGGTTGGCAACCGTCAGGCTCAGCGGACGGTGGGCGGCGAAATGGGTGGCGCACAGTTCGATCATCTCGCCGGCGCCGATCAGCAGCACATGCTGCTCGGCGATGGTGTCGAAGATGCGCTGCGACAGTCGCACGGCAGCCGCGGCCATCGACACGCTGTGTGCGCCGATCTCGGTGGTGCTGCGCACTTCCTTGGCAACGGCAAAGGTGCGCTGGAACATCTGGTGCAGGCAGGTGCCCAGGCCGCCGGCGGCATCGGCCTGGCGCACTGCATCCTTCATCTGGCCCAGGATCTGCGGCTCGCCCAGCACCATCGAATCCAGGCCCGAGGCGACCCGGAAGGCGTGGCGCACCGCATGGTCCTGCGGCAGCGTGTACAGGTACGGGCGCAGTTCGGCGTACGACAACCGGTGGTAGTCCGCCAGAAAATGCGCGGTCGCGTCGATTGCCGCCGTCACGTGGCCGGTGTTGCTCATGCCGGTGCCGTCGGCGCTCTGGCCGGCGGCATACAGTTCGGTGCGGTTGCAGGTCGACAGGATCGCCGCTTCATGGCTGCGGTAGGCGTCGCCGCTGCGGCCGAACCAGGCACGTGCGGCGGCCACCGCCTGACCAAGCTGCTCGGGTGGGAAAGCCACCTTTTCGCGAAGCGTCAGGGGCGCAGTGGTATGGTTCAGGCCGACAGCAAGCAGATGCATTTTTTTGGGAGCGGCAGGGCGACGGCAGCTGGTACGGGATTCGGTGCAGCGGCGGGGATGCCGCCTGGGCCATTATAGCCGGTTGCCGCACGCCATTACCGGCTCGCGCCGGCCTGTTTTACGCTCAGGCCGGCAGGCTCACATGGCACGGCAGCAACAACGTGAAACAGGTGCCTTCGCCCGGCGCGCTGACAAAGGCAATCGTGCCGAGGTGCCGCTCGACGACGGTCTTCACGAACACCAGGCCCAGGCCGATGCCGTCGTGGCGCGGCTGGTCCGGCAGGTCGACCCGGGTAAAGCGGCGAAACAGTTTTTGCTGGTCGGCCAGGGCGATGCCGTAGCCGGCGTCGCGGATCTGGCAGGAAACACCGGGTGCGGCTTGTTGGTGTACCTGCAAATTGCCGTCCCGTGGCGCGTCTGCCGGGGCGAGCGAACAGACGATGCGCGCGCCTTCCGGGCTGTAATTGACCGCGTTCGAGAGCAGGTTCGTCAGCGCCCGCGTCATCAGGGCGCGGTCGACCTGGACCGGATAATCCACCGCTTCGTCGATTTCGGTGACTATCTCGATGCGCTTGCCCTTGGCCAGGCTCCACATCTCGTCGGTCGCATCGAACAGCAGGTCCCGGAAGTCGACTTCATCGAGCCGGTATTCATGCGACTCCGCGCGCGCCAGCTGGACGAAGTTGTCGGCCAGGCCGAGCGTGCGGCGCGAGGCTTTCTCGATGCGGGCAAAGAATTCCGGCTGCGGCAGCGCCGACGCCGGCTCGGCCTGCAGCTCCAGCAGCGCCAGGATCGAGGCTTGCGGCGCGCGCATGTCATGCGACAGGAAGCGCAGGGTTTCATCGCGGCTGCGCTCGGCGGCGCGAATCGTCGAGATGTCGGTCAGGCTGACGATCCAGCCGGTCAGCAGGTGCGCCGTCGAATAGCAGGGCGCGCTTTTTACCAGCAGGTCGCGCCCCTGGGCATCGGTGACGCCGACGCCGTTTGCCAGCGTGTCGACGTAGGCGAGCTCAAGCAGGCTGCTCCAGTGGAAATTGACGTTGGCCGGCAGATCGACCGGTTGCGGCGCCTGCAGGCGCGCCAGCAGCGCGATGGCCGATGCGCCAAGCAGGGCCCTGGCGTTGTCTGCTGGCAGCCCGGCCGGCGACGCATCGGCAGCGTGGGCAGGATCGGCAAAATCGGCCGGATCGGAAAAATACGCCTTCGCATGCCGGTTCGCCAGCAATACCTGGCCATCGACTGCGGTGACCAGGGTCGCGTCGGGCAGGTTGTCGAGACTGTTGGAGACGAACTTGCGCAGGTCGCGCACCCGGCGCGCCGCGTTTTTCATGGCATTGATGCGCCGCTCCAGGACATCCTCGATGGCGTCATGGCGGTGGCCGGCGGGCGACTCCGGCAACAGGTGCGGTTCATGGTCGAGGCGGATGAATTCCTGTCCCAGGTAGGTGATTGCCGCTTCCAGCCGGCGCCAGCTCCACAGCGGGTACGACAGCAGCAGCGCGATGGCCGCGCCGGACGGCGCAATCCACAGGCCGGCGCGCAGCGCCAGAAAACTCGCTGCCAGCGTCAGCGCCAGGAGCGTGGCGGCAATCAGCAGCGCCAGTCGCGGCGAGAGCAGCAAGAAGCCCACCAGCGCCAGCAGCACCGGCAAGGCCGACAGCAGCGCCGTGAGTCCGGCCGGCGCAATCCGGATGGCGCGCCCGTCGAGCAGGCTGGCCAGGATGTTTGCATGGATTTCGATGCCAGGCATGGCGCCGGCGTTGCCTGAGACCGAAGTCGGATAGGCGTCGCTCAGGCCGAGCGCAGTCGCGCCGATGAGAACATATTTGTCGCTGAAGAATTCCGGTGCGACTTCGCCGCGCAGCACCGAGACGTACGGCACCGACTGGTACTGGCCACCGGCGGCAAACGGTATGAAAAGCTGATCGGCGCGCTGCCAGCCGGCGCCTGCAACGGCGGTGGCCGGCGCCCCAGCCAGGCCGCTGGCGGGCGCAAGTGGCGCACCGCCCGCGGGTGCGGCAAGCGGCGCCGATTGCGCCAGGGCCAGGGCAAAATGCGGCCACAACCGTTCTCCCACGCCTTCGCGCAGGAAGACGCTGCGCACCACGCCGTCGCTGTCATGTTCGAGATGGATATGCCCCAGTGCGTGCGCGGCCGCAGCCAGGGGCGGCGCCGGCAGGCCGGCGGCCAGGCCGGTGCCGGGGTTGGCGATCACCACCGGCAGGACGGCGACGCCGCTGGCGCCAAGCGCCGCCTGCAGCGCGGCATCGCCGGCGCCGATTGCCGCGCCGCGGTGTTCCGGCTCGGTCAGGATCACGTCCAGGCCGATTGCACGCGGACGCGCCTTCGTCAGCTGCGCGATCAGTTGCGCATGTCGCTCGCGCGGCCAGGGCCAGCGGCCCAGTTGCTGCAGGCTGAAGTCGTCGATGGCAACGATGATGATGTCGTCACGGTGCGGCTGGTATGTCGCCGACAGGAAGGTGTCGTACAAGGTCTGGTCGAGGCGGCCCAGGCCGTTCTGCCAGCCCAGCGCCAGCGCCAGCAGCATCAGTCCGGAAGCTAGCGTGAGCCAGTCGCGCACCGCCATGCGCCGGCGCAGCCGCTGCAGGCCGAGGCGGCCGCGCCAGCCGCGTCGGCCCGTGTCCTGGCCCGGCGCAGGCTGCGCTGTCGGGCCCTTCACCGGTTCGATGACATCCGGCTTGGCCGAACCGCAATCGGACTGCCGTCGTGCATGATCCATTGATCCGTGACGATGAGCGCCTGTGCAGTCGACGAGGCACGTACCGCGCCGGCGGCGTCGAGCAATTCGACCCGGGCGTAGTAGGTGCCGAAGGGTGGGCGGGGCAAGCGCGCCTCGCCGGTGCTGCTGACGCGGTTTGCCAGCAGATAGCTGAAGTCGCTGTCACGCGCCAGTTGCACGCGCATCGGTGCGCTGCCCTGGGCCTTCCAGTGCAGCGTCACGGTCTTGTCGTCGCTGGCTGCAACCGTCGGCGCAGCAGGCGGCGGCGCGCTGCCGGCGCCCGGCTGCACGCCCTTGCCGTCGGCGGCGCGCAGGGTGATCGGCGCCATGCTCACCAGCCCCTCCAGCCCGAAACGATCGATGGCCGAGAGCCGGGCAAAATAGTCGCCGTCGGCCACGCCGTCGATTGCCAGCAGGGCGCTGCTGGAGCGGGTTTCGGCCAGCAGGTTGATCGCCTCGGCATCGGTGGCGATCTGCAAGTGATAGGCGCGGGCACCCGGCACCGTCGTCAGGGCGATGCGGTCGGCGGGAAACTGCACCGGGCCGGAAGCCGGGCGCACCAGTTGCGGCGCCGGCAACAGGTCCACCGCCGCGCCCAGCACGGTTGCGTCGGTGATGTTGCCCTGGCCGCCGGCCAGCACCAGCGTGTCGGGCGCGCCGGCGCGGCTGGCGGTGGCAACGGCAACCTTGCCTTCCAGGGTTTCGGTGGCGATGCGCTCGCCGCTGCCGACGCCCAGAAACCCGACCCGGAAATGGGTGCCGCGCACGCCGGCGACCGACAGCGGCGTGCGCACTTCATAGCGGCCGCGGTTTGCCGCAAGCGGCGCCACGCGTGACTCGACCCGACCGCGCAACAGCAGCACCTGGGTGCGCGGGCTGTTCAGGTAGCGCGCCGTGCGCAGTTTCGCAATCTGGACGCGGCTGTTCGAAGGCACCGAAATGCGCGACTGGTCGGCCAGCGCCAGGGTCAGAAAGCTGTTGCCGCTGGTCTGGATCTGCATGCCTTCGACAACCGTCGCCCCCAGCGCCAGCCGGGTTGCCGTGCCGTCGGTGGTGGCGGCGATGGTGCCGGTCATGGCCACCACGGTCGCTTTTGCCGGTGTGTCGCCCAGCAGCTCGCCGGGAATCAGGATGGCGGTGCCGATCGGTATCGCGCTGTCGCGGTCGATGCGGTTGAGCTTGCCAAGCGCAGTCCAGTTGGCGGCCCGGTCGGTGTACTGCTGGGCAATCGAGGTCAGGGTGTCGCCGGCACGGGCGTAGTAGGTAATGCTGGCAGCGCCGACCACGACGCTGCCGGGCGCTGCCGGTGCGGCAGCCGTGGCGCCGTCGGCTGCATGGGCCACGCTGCCCGCTGGCATGCCGGCGCTCGCGAGCAGCAGTGTGACTGCAGCCAGCAGATTCCTTGCACGAGCGATTCGGTGACGCAGTGCACGCATGTCTTTTCCAGGCGCCGCCATGGCGCACCGCGTGCCCGCCGTGCAGGCACTTATGCTGAAATCTGCTCCAGTCGATAACCGTAGCTATACACTGGTGCAAGACGGAAACCATTCTCTGGACGCAATTGTAACTTGCTTCTTACCCTGGAAACATGGGTGTCCATCGTGCGCGACGGTATCTCAACATCGCGTGACCAGACCGCTTCGAGGATGTAGGCACGCGACAGCGGCCGCCCGAGATTGCGAAAGAACAGCAGTGCCAGGTCGAACTCTTTTTGGGTGACTTCCACCGCAGTGCTACAGACCAGCAGCCGGCCAGTGCGCGACTCGAAGATGTAGTCGCCGAACTGAATCTGCTCGACCGTGTTCTGGCTCGGATAGGCGCGGCGCAGCAGTGCCTGAACCCGCGCCACCAGTTCGCCGCGCCGGATCGGCTTGATCATGTAGTCGTCGGCGCCTGCTGCCAGGCCGGCGACGATATCGTCCTCACCGGACCGGCTGGTCATGAACAGCACCGGGAGCATCGGCGGCAGCTTCTCGCGCGCCCAGCGCAGCACGTCCGCGCCGCTCAGGTCCGGCACCTGCCAGTCGATGATCAGCATGTCGAAGCTTTCTCGGCGCAGCTGGTTCACCATGTCCTTGCCGCTTTGAAAAGCATGGCAGATATGGCCAGCAGCCGTCAGCACCTGGGCCACGAGATCGGTCTGGCTGCGGTCGTCGTCTAGTACGGCAATTCTCATGATGGCGCGCGTCCTTAAAAGGTAAATCAAGCAGTGCGTACAATTTAACAAAGTTCTGTTTTGGAAGCATTGTTACTTTTTGAATATAACAATCGTTTGCAATTGGACGCACGGCGATGCCAGCGGCCGTATCGGTTGACCGCTCGGGCGGCCTCGTGAAATTGCCGTGCAAGCTGATGAATCGGGTAAAAGGCGACGGGAACGGGCAGCTGTGAAAACCAGAAGTGGCATTCAGGTCACCGTGGAGATGACAGGAAGTTCGTCGTCATGCCAGGTCGGCAGTGCCGCCTTGCGTAGGTACCCAGGTAAAACAGACATTCCATGGCCCACTCTGGGCATTATTTTGATGAGTTGGTTAATCAAAATTACTTACCTAAAGTCCAAACCAGCCCTAATTACTCTCTGATACTCTTTTCCAAACCTTAACTTTTAATCTTAACCAAGCGACTTGTGCAAGATTGATGCTAAGCCAGCGATACATGGCGCCATGTTGCAGCTGCCTATCGCTGCGCCAGGCTTGTCGTGCAGCGCTGTCAGGAAATCATTTTGATCAAAAGTTCCAGCGAGCGAAGTGGATTCAGCGCTCGCCTTCAGCAGTGTCTGCGCGACTCCAATTATTCGCCCGACAGTCCGACCGAGCTCGCACGCGAATTCAACCTGCGTTTTGCCGGCCAGTCGATTACGGTGCATGCCGCGCGCAAGTGGCTTGTCGGTGAAGCCATCCCCACGCAGGACAAGATGCGCACCTTGTCGCAATGGCTGCAGGTGCGCATCGAATGGCTGCGCTTTGGCGGCGACGAACAGTCGGTCCGGAGCGCCGAGCCGATCAACACCTTGCTTTCTTCCGACCTCAAGCTCATTGCCGACCTGCGCCTGCTCGACGATGCGCACCGGCAAATCGCGCGTGAATTCGTTCGCATCCTGTTACGCAGCTACCGCAGCCGGGTCACCAGTGAAGCATCCGAACAACCTGTGGCTGTGGCCATTCCCGACAACTCCTGAATTCGGCGAAAAAAAACCGGATGCCTGCAGTACAGGATCCGGTCTTTCGATGCCGCAGAAACAGCCCGCTGCGTATTCGACAGTCGGTCAGGCTTTCTTGACGTAGGCACTGCACCATGCAGCCGCAGGAACTGCCTTGCCGGCAAACAGCGGGCAGTTGCCAAGGCCGGTTGCCGGACCCTGGTACAACTGACAACTGCCGCAATGCTGCCCGGCTGCATATTTTGGAAACTTCGCCTTGTCCGCCTTGGTTGCATCGTCCTTGTACCCCAGCGCAACTGCGTTCGGATCGGTTTCCAGTACTTTCGGTGCTTCGGCACGACCGGCGCCGGCAATGGCCAGGGCAGCGGAGCCGACCAGGGAATGGATGACGAATGTTCTGCGGTTCATGTTCATGTTGGGCAATCCTTCAGTTTGGATTAATCGGAAAAAACAAGACTGGGGCGTTCAAAATGTGGCCGCAAAGTATACCATTTTGCGGGAATTGAAGATTGCTTAACGCGCTGCCATGCGTGCTGGTGCACAACACCGGTCCGGAAACCCGCATGCATGCTGAAAATTCTTTATTTCAATCCGGCGCATCCAATCTTGTTTCTCGCGGGTAGTACCAATAGCAGCATCCGATGCTGCACATGACGCCACCCGATTCCACTTCAGGAGAAACAAATGACGATTGCACGACTGCCAACCATCCTTGCAACGACTGCCGCTGCCGGTGTCCTGACCCTGCTGGCGGCCTGCAGCGGCATGCCGCCGACGACGAGCATGTATTCGCAGGACAACCTGCCCGACACGATCAAGGTACCGGCAGGTAACCGGGTCGCGCTGGAAACAGTAGGTGCCGGCGACATCACCTATGAATGCCGCGACAAGGCAAATGCACCCGGCATGACGGAATGGGTGTTCGTCGGACCCAAGGCGACGCTTTCCGACCGCAGCGGCAAGCAAGTCGGCACTTACTATGGCCCTCCCGCAACGTGGGAGGCTGCCGATGGCTCGAAGCTAACCGGCACGCAGCTGGCGGTCGCGCCTTCGAGCGCGGGCAACCTGCCATACCAGGTGGAATTCAGTTCACCGGCCGGGCCGTCAAGAAACGGTGAAGCCAACGGGCTGCCGTAACGCGGCGTCACGCGTCTGGCAGCGGTGCCGGCCTAGCCGGCTGCCACGGTGGCCGGTGCCAGGCGCGCCTGTGCATGGTTGCACAGGTCAAGCAGCGCACAGGTGGCGCAGCGGGGCGCGCGTGGCGTGCAGGTGTCCTTGCCAAGTCGCATCAGCACCTGATGATTGTCATACACCTGTTGCGCCTCCCAGCCGGGCGGCAGTTGCGCTTCCAGCACCCGGTGCGACGGACCGACTGCAAGATTTTCAGGAATCAGGCCGAGTCGCGCCGCTACCCGGTGATGATGGCTGTCCACCGGCAGCGCCTTGCCACGCAGGGTGCTGAAGGACAGCACCGCAGCGCTCGTCTTCGGGCCGACGCCAGGCTGTTGACGATTGCCTAGAACTGATCCACTTAAAGCAATAAATTTCATCTAAATTTGACCCACGTGATTGAATCACCTGCTTAATGTTTGAGCAGGGAGACAGGGAGTGATCACAGTGGGCATGTTAGCCAAGATCAGG
>JANXSS010000365.1 GCA_025356535.1 Herminiimonas sp. | reverse complement strand
AGCTTGCGCCACTTGCTCGGCTTTGCCAGACCGCCTGTGGGCGGCACCAGCCGGTAGGGCACCTCCAGGCCGGCCGCCTCGACCGTCCCGGCCAGGCGCAGGAAGACACTGCCTTCGGCCTTGGTCAATTCGGCGCCAAGCAGGGTGGCGATGCCTTCGGGCGTCTCCGACGCCCTGGATGTGCCGGCCGCATCGCTGGCGTCATCGGCGTGGCGTGCTGCAGCGGCGGCTGCCGGCAGGTCGTCATTGGTTGGGTGGATACGGTTCATGCGCGTCATTTTGCCATGGGCGGCACGTGCTGCCTCATGCCGGGCGAAACGCCGGCGGCGCGCTGTGTGCCGCATCGCACATTTGCCGGCGATTTGGCGCCGGCTTGATGCACCAAGCAGTCGCCATGGTGTCTATCAACGTTAAAGCGCAACAGCCAACCAGGAGAACAGGATGAACATGGACAACATGCTTTTGAGGACCTATGCGCAATTTTCCGGCGCACAAGAGGCACGGCGGGCATTGCTGGCGGCGGGTTTTGCGCCGGACTGCGTGTCGTTTACCGCCAAGGAAGACGAGGCAAGCCCGGTTGCCGGCAGCTTCATGATCGACCGCGAACAGCATTCGCAAAGCCTGCGCAAGAAACCGAATTTCATGCGAGGCTACGATCCCAATGAAGTGCAGAACACGCGGCCGGTCGACTGGGGCAGCAGCTACATGCTGATGGTCGAAGCGCAGGACCCGGCGCAGCTGCAACTGGCCACGGAAATCACCGAACGCTTCGGTGGCGTCGACATCGAACAGGTGATCCGGTCCGGCGCGCAGAACTGACGCCGGACGCAGGCACCTTCAATGCACGAGAAGACCGTCAGGCGGCGCATCGCCGGCCAGCGCGCCTGACACATCCGGCAAGCCTTCGCCGCGGCGCATCAGGGGGTCCGACAGTTCATAGACGTTCGCGCAGCCGGTCTCCTTCATCAGGCTTTGCACGATCGGTATCTTCCACGCATCCACGCCGGCCGCCAGGAACTGGCATATCAGATAGCCGGGCGCCGCGGCATGCCAGTCGACCAGCAGGCCCGGCAAACCGTCTTCCTCGCCAGCCACCAGGCGCAGCGGCGCCTTGCTGTCGCGCCCCTTGCCAGCCTTGCCCGGACTGCCGCCGGTGCCGGTGCGCCTGGCAACGGCCGCCTTGACGCGCCGCTTGATGAAGGCGTGATCGATTGCCTCGTTCGGATCGAAACTCCATACCCGCGCACGGATCTGCGAGGCCGGACTGAAACCGGCCCGCGCCAGGAACTTGCCGGAAGATGACTGCAGCAGCGCTGTCGCGCCCGACTGCAGGCGTTCCCCGGGCTTGCCATCGATGCGCTCGACGGCCGATGCATAGACATGCAACGCGCCATCGAGCAAGCTCTTTTCCTTGCCTTGTTTGATTGTGATGATCAGCATTGTCGAAAGTGGTCTGCGCCGCAAAACGTGCAGGGTACAGCGCATCGGCCACGCATGCTTTTCGAACGCAAAATAAAGACCGGTGGGCACCGCGCTCATCCCGATTTCACTTGCCGGTCAGACACGTCAAGACGCATCGAGCCGAGACGACGGCTATTGGAAATTGCCTGAATACACGATAGCCCGCGGCTGATGTTTTTTTTGAAACTCTTTTTCCATCGCTTGCGCGATCATGCCGCAGGTGCAGCGCCTGTCGTGCAGACCACATGGCTGCAGGCGCCGCAGGACTTGCCGTTCGGCAGTAAGGAAAGGAGCGATTTTGGGCAAGGATATTTCTTCCATACGCACGACCGTGCTTGCGCCGGCGCCGATGCCGGCGCCGTCCACATCTGCCTACAAGCCGTCGCCTGACAGCGCCCCGCGCAGTCAGGCTGCCAGGGCGACCATGAACCTGCCCACCAGAGTCAGTGCAGCGCCCCAGGCAAGTGCTGCACCGGAAGCGAAAGGCGATGCGCCCGTCGCGACAAGCGATGCGCCGGACTTCAAGCTGGCACCGGCACGCGCGGCAGCCGCGCCCGTGGCGGCAGCCGGCGTGGCGCGCAGTGGCGGCTCCGGCGTGCCCAGCGCCGGCAAGCGCTCCGGCACCTCCGGTGGCGGCTCCAGTGGCAACGACTATTTCGCCCCCGAGGATGACGATCGGGCTTACCAGATCGACGGTACATCGCGCATCAGGCTCAGCCGCAGCTGCGTCCGGCTGCTCGTCGGCATGTGCGAACGGGTGTCGGCAGGCACGCAGGCGGTGGCCACCGGCGCGCTCTCGCGTCCACCGGCGACACCTGCGACGACGCCGGTATTCAGCCTGGTGCAGCCGCGCTTCGCCGCTGCGACGGCGCGCATCGCAAACGCCGCCCACAGGCCCCACATGCTGGTGCTGCGGCGTGCCGGCACGTCACGCGAAAGCCTGCTGGAAGATCAGCGTTACGCCAGCTGCATGGCCGGCGCAGTCGACCTGGCAGCCGCAGATCTGGCAAGCGGTGCAATCGACAACCTGGAGCAGTTGTGGCACAGGGCGCAGGTGGCCAGGCGGCAGGGTTTTCTGGCGCAAAAAGGCGTCGATTCGGCCGACGCCTTGCGCAGCGCGGACGCCGTGGTCTATCAACGGCTGGCCATGGCGCGTTATGGCTTGTGGCGGGAGACACGGATCGACCGTTGCTTTGTCGGCATCCGGCGCACCATTCAGCAGCAGGCCAGGGCGCTGTTCGCGCATCCCGTCGAGGGCACGCCGCACCGATGGTCGCATGGCGACCGGACGCTGGTTTTCACGCCGCATCCGGGCTCGCCGCGCGAGGGCCTGTATCGGCTCGAAGTAGGTTTGCCCGGCCGTGCAGCCGAAATGCACGGCGCGCTGGTGGCCTGGACATTCGTCACCAACCCGGCAACCGGAGAAGCGACGGACTTGCGTGGCGTCGACCGGATCGAATGCATGACGTTGGCAAATCCGATGGATCAAGGCGATCCTGGCGCCATCCGGTTTTCGCAGGCGGCGGTCCATGCCGATGCGCAGGCGGCATTGCAGCGCGCATTCGGCGCCGATCAACCGGCGGCCATCCTGCGCCATGCACTCGAGGCCTACTGGCAGCTGGTACGGGCGGCGCCCGACCTGTGCGGCAATGCTGCAAAGGCGCACTTCGTGCTGCAGTCGGCCCTGCTGGCAAAAGGCATCGACCTGGCGCCGGTGCGCCCCGGCATGGTGCCCGGCCTGGAAGCGATGGCGCGCACGCTCGATGAATGGCTGGTGCATGCACCACGGGTCTTTACAGGATGACTTGTGCGCCAGGCGACCCGGCTGACGTTCAGGCGTGCTCGCCGGTGGCCGCAACGAGCACGGCCGGCGGCGCTTTCACATCCGCTCGCACCGGTGTGTTTTTGCCGCGCACTGCCCACAGCACGCCGGCCAGACACAGTCCCATGCCGAACAGACCCACTGCGCCCGGCTGATAGCCTTCGAACTGCATCGACAGGAGCACCGAGACGACCGGTGTCAGCACGCCGGTGTAGGCGGCCTTGCCCGGGCCGATCCGGTTGATCAGGGTAAAGTAGGCGGTGAAAGCGATCACCGAACCGAACAGCGCCAGGTACAGCATCGACAGCCAGTAGACCGGCTGACTTGGCAGGCTCCAGGTCTGGCCGCTTGCAAGCGCCCAGGCCGCTACCGACAGCATTCCCCAGAACATGGCCCAGGCAGTCGTCACCAGCACGCTGTTCTGATGGACCCGGCCGACCTGCACCGCGATCATGTTGCCGGCCGACGCGGACAGGGTCGCGCCGATCGCCAGCAACAGCCCGAGCAGGAAGCCGGCGCTGCTGCTGCCCGGTTTCGGCTGCAGGGCGCCGTGCAGCGAATGCGAAAACAGCAGGGCAACGCCGGCAATCGACAATGCCGCCGCACACACCGTGTGCCAGGTGATGCGGCTGCCGAAGAACAGCCGCGCGCCAAGTGCATTCCAGAACACCATCAGCGCAAACAGGACCGCCACCAGCGCCGAGACCAGGTAGCCTTCGGCCTTGTAGGTGCACAGGTAGCTCAGGCCGAAATTGAGGACGCCCTGCATGATCAGCAAGGGCTGCCGGCGCCAGCCGACCCAGAGTTTCTGGCCACGCCAGAGCGCCCAGCAAAAGAGGATCAGGGTACCCATGCCGAACCGGTAGACCACCGATACGGCAGGCGCGACTTCACCGAGCTGGAAGGTGATGACCAAAAAGGTCGAGCCCCAGATGAGAACCGTGGCAATGAAAAGCAGGGGTGTCGACATGCGGCGCCATGAGAAAGTAAAGCCGCCGCATTGTCCCATGGATAATTGCCGCAAGTTAAATTATTGCTGTGCCGATATAAGCACCGGTGCCGCGATCGCATTGCCCTGGGCGTGGTCGACCCGGATGGCGCGCAGTTGGTCGACAGTGTCCTGATCCTCGACATGCTTGGCGACGGTGCGAATGCCGATGGCGTGGCTGACATGATTGATCGCTTCGACCTTGGCACGGGCAATCGGGTCGTTTGCCATGTCGGTGACGAAAGAGCCGTCGATTTTCAGGAAATCGACCTGCAAATGCGCGAGGTAGGCAAAGGACGACATGCCGCCGCCGAAGTCGTCGAGGGCGAACCGGCAGCCGCGCGGTTTCATCGTATCGATGAAATGCATGGTTTTGGACAGGTGCGCAATTGCCGTCGTCTCCATGATCTGAAAGCACAGCGTGTCGTGCGGCAGGCGATACTCGGCAAACAGCGCATCGAGGAACGCCGGGAACAGGGCGTCGGTCAGGCCGCTGGCCCACACCGGCACGGTGCACAGCAGAGGCTCGCCGGGGGCTGCCGCCAGCATCTGCGCATGATGGGCAAAGGCATGCCGCATCAGCCAGCGTTCCACGCCCTGCATCAGGCCATAGCGTTCGGCGGCCGGCATGAAGGCGCCCGGCAGGACCTGGGCGCCGGCTTCGGTCAGCATGCGCAGCGAAATTCCGTAGTGCGTCGTCGGCGCGCCGATCGGGCTCAGGCAGCGTATTTCCTGTGACAGCAGCATGAAGCGGTTTTCTGCGAGCGCATGCTCGATGCGGCTGCGCCATTCGCTTTCGCCCTGCAGCAGGACGTTGCCGCGCTCGCCCGCCTGGAAGACATGCACCCGGTTGCGCCCATCGTGCTTTGCCTGATAGCAGGCCTGGTCGGCAGCAGCCAGCAGGTCGGCCATCGTCAGCTGGTTGTTGCTGAAATCTACCAGCCCGATGCTGACGCCGATCGGAAACACCTGCTCCCGCCAGGCGAAACGGAATGCGCAAACGGTCTTGCAGAGCTTGTCGGCAATGCGCGCTGCCGACACCGGCGTGCAGTTTTCCAGCAGGGCGGCGAATTCGTCGCCGCCGACCCGGGCCAGGGTGTCGCTGTCGCGCAGCATCGGCTGCAGCAAGGCGGTCAGTTGCCGCAGCAGTTCGTCGCCGGCATTGTGTCCGCACCGGTCGTTGACCACCTTGAAATGGTCCAGGTCGAGATACAGCAGCGCATGCTGGCGACGCTGGCTCGCGCCGTTGTCGAGCGTGAGCTGCAGGCGGCGCTCGAATTCGCGCCGGTTGACCAGGCCCGTCAGGGGATCATGGCTGGCCTGGTGCGACAGCTGCCGCGCCAGGTCGCGCGACAGGCTGACATCGCGAAAGACCACCACGGTGCCGATGATCGCCCGGTCGCGGTCGCGAATCGGCGCGGCCGAATCCTCGACCGCATGCTCGCTGCCCTTGCGGCTGATGAGCACGCTGTCGCGCCCGATGCCGTCGACCGACCCCTGTTCGGCGACCTTGGTCACCGTGCTCGGTACCGGTTGCCGGGTTGCGCTGTTGATGACGTTGAAGACGGTAGCCAGCGGCTTGCCCCGGGCATCCTCGGTCGTCCAGCCGGTCAGGTTCTGCGCCACCGGATTGAGGTAATCCACGCAGCCGGCGGCGTCGGTCGTGATGACGGCGTCGCCGATCGACTGCAGCGTCACCTGGGCACGCTCCTTCGCCGCGAAAAGGCACGCCTGCGCGTCCTCCTGCGCGGCCGCACCGCGCTGCAGCGCATAGGCCATGCGGTCGAACGCCAGCGCCAGTTCGCTGATTTCTTCGCTGCCGTAGCGCACCTGGCTGCGGCTGTCGAGCTGGCCATCGGCAATGCGCCGGGTCGCGGCGACGAGTGCCTGGACGCGGTCGAGGATGGTGACGTTGGCCACGAACCAGGTGGCCGCCAGCGCCAGTGCGGCGGCAATCATCAGCGCCAGCAACTCGGTGGCCTGCTGGCGGTTCGCCGGCGCCGTGATCTCGGCCATCGGTATGCCGATGCTCAGCGTGAAGCCCGACACATCGGCGCTGCCCACGGGTGCGAAGGCATGCAGCCGCACGATGCCGTCGACGCCGGTGATTTCAGCCGTACCGAAGCGCACCTTCACCATCAGGTCGAACAGGTTCTGCGGTGCCTTGGTGCCGATCCATTTTTCCGGCTGCGGCTGGCGGGCGATGATGACGCCGTTCGCATCGGTCGTCACCATGACCGCATTGGCCGGAAGATCGATGTCGGCGATGAATCGGTCCAGTGCGGCCAGGTCGAAAGTGGCAAACACCATCGCCACCATTTTTCCGGCGGCGTCGAAGATCGGATAGCTGGCGTTGATGGAATGCTTTCGGACCACGCGGCCAAAGACATAGTCGCCGGTGGCAAACTTGCCGGTCGCAAGCGTCTTGCGAAAATACGAGCGGTCGCCGACATTGACGGCACTGCTGACCGGCACGGCGCTGCAGCGCAGCTCGCCGCCGAGGTCGATGACGCCCAGGTTGATGTAGCCGGGATTTTTCTTCAGCATGGTCTGCAGCACGCTGCTGCAGCTCGTGGTGTCGCGCACCAGGTCCGGCACGTCCGAGAGCGCAAGCAGGAACTGGCGCATGCCCTCGATCGATCGCGCCTCGCTCGCCGCCGCCAGCCCGGTCAGGCGCTGCAGATCGTTTTCGGCAACCTCGATGGCATTGCCGCGCTCGCGCACGGCGCCGTAGATCGTCAGGCCCAATGGCGGCAGCAGCGCCAGCAAGACCAGCAGCAGCAGGCGGCTGCGAAGGCTGTTCAGGCCGAACCGGTAAGACACGGGCGACTCCCTGAAGTGAGGTTTCCAAGGGTAACCATTCTTTCGGTCAAAAGGAATGCCGATACGCGACGATGGCCCGGCAGATGCAAAAAGCGTGGTAATTTTGCGTTGCGGGCAATGATGCCGTTGGTACCGGTGCATCACTGCCGTGATCGAATTGCCACCGGCGTGCGCCAACCGGCAGTCGACTCCAGCAGGAACCCCCATGCTTGTATTTTCCGAAAACCCGTCAATAGACAACAGGATCCACCGATGAAATCCAACCCGATGGCAGGCCAGCGCGCAACGGCGGCGCAACTGGTCGATGTCGATGCGCTGCTTGCCGCCTACGACGACTTCAGGCCCGACCCGGGCGTGCCGGCGCAGCGAGTGGCCTTCGGCACGTCTGGTCATCGCGGCACGTCGTTCGAGCGCAGCTTCAATGCCGACCATGTCGCCGCCATCACCCAGGCGCTCTGTGAATATCGCGCCGCGCAGGGCATCAGCGGGCCGCTGTTTCTGGGCATCGACACGCATGCGCTGTCGCTGCCGGCCTTTCGCACCACGCTCGAAGTCCTGGCCGCGCACGGCGTCGAGACCATGATCGCCGCCGGCAACCTGCCCACGCCGACACCGACGATTTCCCATGCGATCCTGTGCCACAACGCCGGACGTACCGAACGCCTTGCCGACGGCATCGTCATCACGCCGTCGCACAATCCGCCGCACAGCGGTGGCTACAAATACAATGCGCCGCATGGCGGGCCTGCCGGCGGCGAGATCACTTCGCGCATCGAGGCGCGTGCCAACGCACTGCTCGAAGCCGGCGGCGCCGGCGTCAGGCGCATGCCCTACGCCCAGGCGCTGCAGGCGCCGACCACCCGGGTGCATGACTACATGCGCTGCTATGTCGACGACCTGGCGCAGGTGCTCGACCTCGATGCCGTGCGCACCGCCGGCGTGCGCATGGGTGTCGATCCGCTGGGCGGCGCCGGCGTGCATTACTGGGGCGCGATCGCCGAGCAGTACCGGCTCGACCTGACGGTGGTCAACCGCAGCGTCGATCCGCAGTTCGCCTTCATGACGCTCGACTGGGACGGCGCCATCCGCATGGACCCGTCCTCGCCCGACGCGATGCAGGGCCTGGTCGGCATGAAGGACCGCTTCGACATCGCCTTTGCCTGCGACACCGACCACGACCGGCATGGCATCGTGGTGCCGGGTACCGGCCTGATGGCGCCGAATCATTATCTTGCCGTTGCCATCGACTATTTGTTCACGCACCGGCCCGGCTGGCGCGCCACGAGCGGCATCGGCAAGACGGCCGTCAGCAGTGCGCTCATCGACCGGGTTGCCCGGCGCCTGGACCGCCGGCTGGTGGAGACGCCGGTCGGCTTCAAGTGGTTCGTCGACGGCCTGCACGACGGCAGCTTCGGTTTTGCCGGGGAAGAAAGTGCCGGCGCGAGCTTCGCGCGGCGCGACGGCAGTGCCTGGACCACCGACAAGGACGGCATCACGGCGGCCCTGCTGTCGGCTGAAATCGTCGCCTGCACCGGTGCGCATCCGGGCGTGGCCTTCACCCGCCTGAGCGCTGCCTGCGGACAGTCGTACTACGACCGCGTCGAAGCGAAGGCGACGCCGCCGCAGAAGGCGCGGCTGGCGGCATTGACGCCGCAACAGGTCAACGGCACCAGCCTTGCGGGCGAGCCGATCACGGCAATCCTGACGCGTGCACCGGGCAACGATGCGCCGCTCGGCGGCCTGAAAGTCACCACCGAAAACGGCTGGTTCGCTGCCAGGCCGTCCGGCACCGAGGACATCTACAAGATCTATGCGGAGAGTTTCAACAGTGCGGCGCATCTGCAGCAGATCGTCGCCGAAGCGCAGGCGATGGTTGGTGCGGCACTGGAAAAACCATGAGGCCGGGCTTTGCGCTAAACTCTTCTTGCATGGCGGATTGACATGCGGGGATTGCCAGAAGCGGTCCGATATCCAACCAACAACTCAAAAGGAGCAACATGAACAGAACAGTTGAACCAACCATGATCGGGCGCCTGCTGTCGCATTCGGCCCGCATGCTTCCTGCTTTTGCGATGACGGTTTCGATCGCTGCATGCGGTTCGATGAGCTTGGCGCCGGCCGGCAAGCTCAGCCTGAGCGGCGCAAATGAAGTGCCGGCAGTGACCACCACTGCAACCGGCAGCGGCATGATCCGCGTGGCGTCGGACCATACGGTCAGCGGCAGCATCAGCACCACCGGCATCGATGGCAAGGCAGCGCACATCCACATGGCGCCGAAGGGCAGCAACGGGCCGGTAATCGTGCCGCTGACCAAGGTTGCCGACGGCAGCTGGATCGTGCCGGAGGGTGCAAAACTGACCGACACGCAATACGCCAGCTACGTAACGGGCGACCTGTACGTCAACGTGCATAGCGCCGCCAACCCGGCTGGTGAAATTCGCGGACAGTTGAGCGCGAACTGAAGCCGCGAACTTAACCCTTAACCTGGTCCTAGAAAAAACGGGACGCTGCGGCGTCCCGTTTCGTTTGATGCGGTCGTAAAGATCGTTGCAGCCACGCAAGCGCCCGCACCAGGCTTGGGAGCGATCAGGCAGTTACATCTCTTTGCAAAAAATTATGCAAATTCAGAAACCCGTCGCAGCCGAAGAAGTCATATCGGATCGACAGGACTGGCAATGCCGATTCATTGCGGTTTCGCAGACGACAGTTGCAAGGCATCGCCCATATTGTCCTGCCTGAGGCACCGACGCATTGCCCGGCTGAATTTTCAATCACTCCAACGAGGACCCCGTCATGAAAAACCACTCCATTGCCATCTTGATTTCCGCACTGTCGCTGAGCGGCGCTGCATTCGCCCAGAGCGACAGCGTGCGCGAGAGCACCGATCCGCAGAAGATCGCCGCCGTCGAGCAGCATGCACAGATGCTGGCGCAGGCACAGGCCGACACCTCGCAGGGCGCAAGCGCGAGCGGAAACTCCGGCGCGGCCGGTTCGACGGCAAGTCCGTCGCACGCCAAGAAAAAGAAGATGCATGCAAAGTCGCACAAGAAACCGGCCGGCGGCACCTCCGGTGCGGCAGCGTCTGGCGCAGGCAGCAGTGGCGCCGGTGGCACGTCGGGTGATGCCGCTTCGGGCAGCAGCAGTGCCGGCAGCGCGTCGCCTTCCGGTGCTGCAGGCGCGGGTGGCGCAGGCGGCATGACGCCGAAGTAATTTCGAAGTAATTCCGAAGTAATTCGTTTTTCCCTGCATGCGCGTGCTTTCTCGGTGCGCACATCCGGTCACGGGTACCTGAAGCACCGGCATGCCGATCGACAGAATTGCGGTGAAGACGGCAACGCCGTCGTACCGGGTGCAACACGGGACTGCTATCATCTGCGCTCTTTTTTGCAGGAAATAGCATGTCCATTGATCGGCAAGACAGTATCCACGGCAGCGCCAGCCGCACCGCCATCGTGATAGGTGGTGGCCCGGCCGGCCTGATGGCCGCTGAAGTATTGGCCGGACATGGCATCGCCGTCGCGCTCTATGACGCCATGCCTTCGGTCGGCCGCAAGTTCCTGTTGGCCGGCAAGGGTGGGCTCAACCTCACCCATGCCGAAAGCCCGGGCGCCTTCAACGGCCGTTACGGCGAGCGTGCCGGGCGCATGACACCGCTTCTGGCGCGCCTTGATGCGGCGGCACTGCGGGCCTGGGCATTGCAGCTCGGTGTCGACACCTTCGTCGGCAGTTCGCAGCGGGTTTTCCCGGTCGGAATGAAGGCGGCGCCGCTGCTGCGGGCCTGCCTGCACCGGTTGCGCGCGCAGGGCGTGCAGTTCCACATGCGGCATCGCTGGCTCGGCTGGGTGCAGCCGGATGGCGCGTCGGTGCCTGCGGCCACGGCGCCGGGCCAACACCTGATCTTTGCAACGCCCGACGGCACCGTCGCCGCGCATGCGGACGCGGTCGTGCTGGCCCTGGCGGCGGCAGCTGGGCGCGACTCGGCTCGGATGGCGCATGGGTGCCGCTGCTGCGCGCGCGCGGCGTCGAGGTGGCGGCATTGTTGCCTTCCAACTGCGGCTTCGACGTTGCCTGGAGTGCGCATTTCTCCCAACGCTATGCCGGGCAACCGTTGAAGTCGGTGACGGCGCGTTTCATCGATCTGCAAGGCGTGCTGCATGAACGCACCGGCGAAATGCTGATCACGCAGCACGGCGTGGAAGGCAGCCTGATCTATGCCTGGTCGGCGATGCTGCGGCAATGCCTGCTTGCCCGGGGCAGCGCGACGATCCATCTTGATCTGGCGCCCGGACGTTCGCAGCAGCGCGTCACCGACGATGTACTGCATCCGCGCGGCGCGCGCTCCCTGTCGAGTCACCTGCAAAGCCGGGTCGGCATCCACGGCGTCAAGGCGGGTCTGCTGCGCGAATGCCTGGGTGCGGAAGGGTTTCAGGCATCCGACCTGCTGGCCGGCGCCATCAAGTCGCTACCATTGACGCTGGTCGCAATGCGACCGCTCGACGAAGCCATCAGCAGCGCCGGCGGCGTGCGTTTCGAGTCGCTGGATGCACGCCTGATGCTGCCAGCCTTGCCGGGCGTGTTCTGTGCCGGTGAAATGCTCGACTGGGAAGCGCCGACCGGCGGCTATCTGCTCAACGGCTGCTTTGCCAGTGGCCTTGCCGCCGGCGAGGGCGCCGCCGCATGGCTGGCCGGGGGCGAACCGGTAGCGCCGTCGACCGGTACACCCGCGGCCATCACTGCCCCGGCCTGAGCGTCGTGTCGACGTCGAGATAGCGCCAGGTCGTGTTCTCCACGGGGTGGCGGCGGTAATTGCGCACCCACGGCTGCAGCAGCGTTGCCTCCAGCGGATGGGTACGCACGATCCATGGCGCATAGGCATCGATGAGCCGGTTCATCTGCCGGTACAGGGCGGTGCGCGCCGGCGAGTCCGGCAGCAATTGCGATTGCTCGAACAGGCGGTCGTATTGCGGCAGGCGAAAGCGCGCGTAGTTGGCGCGGCCGACATTGCCGCCATACAGCAGCTGATAAAAATTTTCGCCATCCGGAAAATCGGCGATCCAGTTCGTTTCGAACATCTGCACGGCGCCCTGGCGCGAGGCCTTGATGATGTCGGCAAAGCGGTCGCTCCTGAACACGACGCGAATGCCGATCGCTTCCAGGCTGCGGCGCCAGAATTCATCGCGCAACCGTCCCGTGGTCGACGCCAGCGTATGCATCTGCAAGGTCAGCGGCGTGCCGTCTGGCTGACTGCGATAGGCATCGGCGCCGCGGCGCCGGTAGCCGAACCGCTCCAGCAAGGCAATTGCCAGAGCCGGATCGTAGCGCGCGCCGCTGCGATAGGTGCGGTCGTAACCGAGCACGTCCGGCGGCAGCGGCGACTGCGCCGGCAGCGCCATGCCGTGGTCGAGCAGGCGGATGTCTTCATCCTGCCGGTACGACAGCGAAATCGCCCGGCGCAGGGCGATCCTTGGCAGCGTGTAGCCGCCGACCACCGGGTCTTCCATGTTCATCCACAAATAAAACGTGCGCAGCGTCGCCGAGGTGGCCAGCACCACGCCCCGTGCAGCCAGCGCCGGTTTGAGGCGGCCGTCGGTCAGCGCCATGTCGGTCAGCGGTGGCGGCAGGGGTTCGAGGTAATCGAATTCGCGGTTCAGGAAGCCGAGCACGCGCGCCTGCTGTTCCTCCATGATGCGGATGTTGATCTTGCCGAGGATCGGCAGGCGCTTGCCGTGCAGGGCCGCGGCAAGCGGATCGGCAGCGGCGGTGACTGCGCTATTGAACGCGGTGGAGCGGAAATCCGGATTGGCTTCCAGCACGATGCGATGGTTGCGTTGCCACAGGCCGATGCGGTACGGGCCGGTGCCCACCGGATGCGCGCCCGGATCGGCCGCATGCGCTGCAATGACTTCCCGTGCCACGGCGGCGGCGGCCGGCGTGGCCAGCGCAAACAGCAGGTTGCCGTCGCGGCGCTGCAGGCGGATCTGCAGCGTGAAGCGGTCCGGCGCCTGCAAGCCTGCGATCGGCGTGTCGACATCGAACGCGGCCGGCAGGCCGGACCGGTTTGCAGCGTCCGCGCGCGGCAGCAGGGCGTCGTCGCCTGCCAGCTTGTGTTCGAACAAGAACAGCCAGGGCGACTTCAATGCCGGATCGTACAGCCGCTTGATGCTGTAGACATAGTCGGCTGCCGTCAGCTCGCGGATCCGGCCGCCGAATGCGCCATCGGCGGCAAAACGGATGCCGGGTTTCAGGTGGAACGTGTAGGTCAGGCCGTCGGCGCTTACCGTCGGCAGGGCGACGACCGTATTGGGCTGCAGGCGCAGCGGCCGCGCCAGGTAATCGTATCGCAGCAGCGCGTCGAAAATGTTTTCCGTCACCGACAGCGTGCCGGCGTCCGACGCCGTGGCGGGATCCATGCCGCTTTCGGCTTCCGCCAGCAGCACGTGCAGGGTCTTGCTCATGTCGGCACCGCTTGCCGCCGGAACGAGGCACAAGCCGGGCAGGGCGATCGCCACCCTGGCGAAGAATGAAAACGCCCGCTTGAAAAACGCCCGGGCGCGACCATCTGCCCGAAGCTTAATAAGAATTGTTATCATTCGCATGCTATGATGCTCATAGAAATCCTGAACCTGCCGGCACCGGCCGTGCCTGTTTTCTGCAAGCCGGTGTCATTGGCACTCTGCACTGTCGTCGAGAGCGAACCATGCCAGAAAATCTGACCTTAAGCATCCTGCCCGAGCACGCCGATCATCTGGCGCTGTTGAAGAAGGGGGACTGCGCAACCGTCACCGGCCTGGCAACCGTGCTGGGCGAAGAACAGATTGCCATGCGCATGCGCCTGCTGGAACTCGGCTTTGCGCCCGGCGAGCAGATCCGCGTGATTGCGGAATCCTTCCCGCGTCGCGATCCGATGGCGGTTCGCATCGGCAACACCACCTTTGCGCTGCGCCGCCATGAAGCGGCGATGGTCCATATCCGGCGCGCCGTGCCGGATGCGGCCTGAGCCGCGACGGCCCGGGCCTGTCCCAACTGAAATCCCATCCATCATGAGTCTCGATACGCCGCTGCGCCTGGCGCTGGTCGGCAATCCGAATTGCGGCAAGACGGCGCTGTTCAACCGCCTGACCGGCGCGCGCCAGAAAGTGGCCAACTATGCCGGCGTGACGGTCGAGCGCAAGGAGGGCCAGTTCACCTCCGGCGCCAACCGCAGCTACCAGGTGGTCGACCTGCCGGGCGCCTACAGCCTCAACGCCATGACGCCCGACGAGGCCATCACCCGCGATGTCCTCTTCGGCAGCCGTGCCGACGAAGCGCCGCCGGATGTCATCGTGCTGGTGGTCGACGCCACCAACCTGCGGCTGAACCTGCGCCTGGTGCTTGAAGTGCTTCGCCTGCAGCGCCCGACGGTGCTGGCGTTGAACATGATGGACGTGGCGCAAAAGCGCGGCCTGATCATCGACGTGGCGCGCCTGCAGGCAGAACTCGGCATACCCGTCATCGAAACCGTCGCCATCCGCCCAGGCGGCAGTGCCGCGCTCACAGCCCAGCTCGACATCATGGCCAGCCATCCCCAGACCCGCATGGCAATCGATTCGGCAGCCCGCTTCCAGGCCGACAACACGGCCGGACTCGAAGGCACGCAGCGCGACGTGCGCCGCATCCTCGACGTCGTCATCGCCTCGCACGGCAAGCCGCAGACTGCCGGCGACCGGATTGACGCCGTGGTGCTGCATCCGGTTCTCGGCTACGTGATCCTGGCGGTGGTGCTGTTTTTGATCTTCCAGGCCGTGTTCAGCTGGTCGAAGCTGCCGATGGACCTGATCAAGAGTGGCGTCGACGGCATCGGCGTGGCCCTGCACGACGCCATGCCGCCGGGGATCCTGCGCAGCCTGCTGGTCGACGGCGTGCTCTCGGGCGTGGGCAGCGTGCTGGTGTTTTTGCCGCAGATCATGATTCTGTTCCTGTTCATCCTGTCGCTGGAAGACTCCGGTTATCTGCCGCGCGCGGCTTTCCTGCTCGACCGCATGATGGGCAGCGTCGGCCTGTCGGGGCGCGCCTTCATTCCGCTGCTGTCGAGCTTTGCCTGCGCCATTCCGGGCATCATGGCAACACGCACCATCCAGAATCCGCGCGACCGGCTGGCCACCATCATGATCGCGCCGCTGATGACGTGTTCGGCACGCCTGCCGGTGTACGCCCTGATCATCGGCGCCTTCATACCGGACCGTTCGATCGGCATCGTCAACCTGCAGGGGCTGGTGCTGTTCGGCCTGTACGTGGCGGGCATCGTCTCGGCCATGGCGGTGGCCTGGGTGTTCAAGCGGACCATGGGCAGCAAGCAGTACACGCCGCTGATGCTGGAGCTGCCCAACTATCACTGGCCGAACCTGCGCAACCTGGCGCTGGGCCTGTGGGAACGCCTGCGCATCTTCGTCTCCCGGGTCGGCACCATCATCCTGGCGCTGATGGTGCTGTTGTGGTTCCTGTCGAGCTTTCCGGGGCCGCCGCCCGGCGCCACCGGGCCGGCGATCCAGTACAGCCTGGCGGGCCAGCTCGGCCAGCTGCTGCAGGTGGTGTTTGCGCCGATCGGCTTCAACTGGCAGATCGCGATTGCCCTGATACCCGGCCTGGCGGCACGGGAAGTCGCGGTCGGCGCGCTCGGCACCGTGTATGCCCTGTCGGCCACCGGCGACCAGCTGGCCACGACACTCACGCCGATGATCGCCGCCACCTGGACGATGCCCACCGCGCTGTCGCTGCTGGCCTGGTATGTCTTTGCGCCGCAGTGCATCTCGACCCTGTCGATCGTGCGTCGCGAGACCAATTCCTGGACGCCGGCGCTGGCCATGGCTGCCTACATGTTTGCGCTGGCGTACCTGGCCTCGTTTGCGACCTACCAGGTCAGCCGCATGTTGCTGGGGGGTGGATGATGCTGCAGCAGGTAATCGTCGCTGTAATCGTGGTGCTCGCCACATGGGTGGTGCTGCGTAAATATCTGCCGGCACCCATACGGCGACGCACGGCTGCAATCGTGGCAAGGCTGCTGGAGCGAAACGGCATGGTGCGACTGGCACGATGGCTGCAAAGCGATCTGCCCGCCGCTTCTTCCTGTGCAGACGGATGTGGTAGCTGCGGCAACTGCGGAACTGCACCAACATCGGTTGGGGCCGCATTCACCATGTCGCCAAATGCACTGAAAAAAACCATCAGGAAGCGGTAGCGCGAAATGAAAATGCGCGCAGTGATTCGTGGAATCGACTGCGCGCAGCCGGAGGTGAAGTGCTTCCGGCATTGAGGAAGCTTTGCCCTCTAAAAGCCTTTGCTAGATCTGATTGTTAAACTCTTTCATGCTGAACTTGTCATCGCCGTTCAATACCAGATCGAGCTTGGATTTGCCACCTTTGCCGCCAGTTGCATCGTAGTTGTTGAGCAAGCACTGTGCTGCGGCGATTTCTTCGGCAGTTGGCACTGGCGCACCTTTCCCTGGTGGCAATCCTTGGGCAACGTTACGCAGTTCCGCGGTGCTCGCCTTGTCGTCGCCCTTCCAAAGTGCATTGGAGTTTTGCAATACGGACATTGCTTGCTTGACACCGGCAGGACTGGTCGCATCCATCGCCGCGACCAGTTGTGCCTGACGCGCGGGATCACCCTCCGATGCCTTCATCGCAAGATCCCATTCAGCCGTGTGTGAGCCGTCCTTGTAGAAAAAACTTGGATCATCGACGGGTTTCTGGTTGATGGCATCCTTGTCGGCGGCGGACATGCCACCAGTGGCCGGGTCTGCCGTGAGCGCCCGAGGTACCAGTTTCATCATGTCGCCCTTGGTGAAATCTTCGCCATCACCGCAGAGCTTGGCCTTCGCACCTGGCGTGTCAAGAATTTCCTTTGCCGCGAGCTGTTCCGGCGAACCCTTCGGATAGGCCGGATTACTGCCATTGGCCATGGCCTCCAGTGTCGACCATTGGACCTTGCCCAATTCACTTGTGAACAGCAGGCAGTTGGCAAGCGTCTGGGCGTCATTGCCGATTTTGGTTTCGGCAGCTGTCGGGGTGGGCAGACCGGTCGTCATTGGTATTTGAGCGACTGCAGTTGCCCCATTGTTTTTCATCTCGTTCGTATCAAACTTGGAATCGCCGCCGAGGATTTGGTCCAGTCGTGATCCGCCACCTTTCCCGCCGTTTGCATTGTAGTTATCGATCAGGCACTTTGCCGCGGCGGTCTCTTCAGGCGTTGGCGCGGGGCGACCGGATGCTCTGGGCTGGCCTTGCGATATGCGCAGCAATTCGTCATAGCTTGCCTTGTCATCGCCGTCAAACAGCGCATTCGAGCCGGCAAGCACATTCGCGGCTTTTTCAACGGCTGCGGTACTCGTCGGATCCATCGCAGCGGTGAGGCTGCTCAGCCGTGCGGGATCGCCTGCCGCTGCTTTGACTGCAGCGTCCCATGCCGGCGTGTGGGACCCATCCTTGAAGAAGAAACTCGGATCATCGGCTTGCTTGGCGTTGTAGCTGGCCTTGTCGGCATCCGACATGGCGCCGGTCTTAGGGTCGGGGGTGTAGCCGGTCGATAGCTTCAGCAGATCATCCTTTTTAAAAGTATCGCCAGCGCCGCAAAGTCGCGTCTTGGCACCGGGCGAATCCATGAGTGCCTTCGCAGCGAGTTGTTGCGGTGAACCCATTGGATACGCTGATTGACTGCCATCTGCGACGGACTGAAGCACGGACCATGAAACTTCGGCTTTAGGGTCGGTAAAGAGGGCGCTGGCGGCAAGCGTTGTAACGTTGGTCTGCATGTCTGGCTGCGGTTTACTGCTGTCGCGCATCTGTTGGAGTTCGCGTTGCAGCGCAGCCGGATCAATCTCAATATCCGGCTGCGGATTGTATCGAGCCTGTTCGAACCCGGACGGCATGCCCAGCGGCGGAAACTGGAGCACACCTGGATATTGCGGCAGGTCTGGCTGCGTTTGTTCACCTGCGAAGTATTCGTAACCGAACTCACCATCCTGGCTGGTAACGTCGCCCTGATATGTTTGCCGGGACGTGCCCAGCGCATTCAATTCCTTCTGATGCGCCGGGTCGAGCAAATATATCGCAGCGCGTCGCGCCGCTGGCGGCGCGTTGGGATCGTTCGCTACCTGCTCCAGGCTCTGCTTCGTGATGTAGCCATTCGCATCTTTTGGAAAATAACCGTAGTTTTGCTGCAAGCCTTCCAGCGCCTGTCTGTGCTCGGCCGCAGCGCTCGCAGAGACCGGGCCGATGTAACCGGTGACGGCCCCCGCGCTGACCGGCATCGCCCGTAGGACGGGGACCGGGCTGGTGTAAGCGGCAGGGCCTCCCGTGCCCGTCGCCCCGTAGGAGCCATCGTTCGGAGAGGACGCCGGAATAACGATGATGGTCGCTCCGCTTCCTGCATGACGCAGCAGGTTGTTGATCGCAGCTTGCAGCTCAGCATTGC
>JANXSS010000348.1 GCA_025356535.1 Herminiimonas sp. | reverse complement strand
CTACCAAAAAACCAGCAAAGAAAGGAGATCCAGGAACCAGACCAGAAGACTTATCCACAGACGCGGTGTAATCTACGCGCAAATAGGGTGGGTCAGTTTTAGATGAAAACCGTGGTCCAGTTTTAAGCGATTCCCAACAGTGTGACGGCTTCATGACGCTTGCCGGACGTATTTCAGTCGCATCCGCGAAGCTTTTAAATGACTCGCCGGCTAGATATCCGATCCGACAGCGTGGCGCCCGTGGCCTGGCAAATCAGGCTGTGCGCGACGTCACATGCAGCGACGTGCTTGTCATGCCGAGGTCGATGACTGCAGCGGCCGGGCAGGGCGCCGACGCTGAAGGCGGCAGGTTGACACGCGCCGACCTGGCTTTCCTGAGCTGGCGGCCCGTGTTGTCGGAATAATTTACATTTAATGCAATGTAAATTATGTTAATTGAGCCAACTAGTTGATTTCAAGACATAAATGTTTGTGGCACGATCATTGCCTAGGGGTAAGTGCAAGCAAGATCACAAAAACATTCCAAGGAGAAAAACATGACCGTCACCATGAAAAAGATTGCCGCACTATTCATCGCCACGCTGTTTGCTGCGTCCAGTTACGCCGATCCCCTGTTTGACAACGGCACAGCCTCGTCGTACAACGGCTATGCCATCGGCGGCGCAGTCAATCAGAGTGCCGAAATGACCGCAGATGATTTTCGCTTGAGTGCTTCCGCACAAATTCGCCGTCGGCTTCTACTTCAACAATTACAACGGCACCGCTGACTGGGATCAGCAAATCAGCTACGCTTTTCTCGCCGATGCGGGCGGCAATCCGGGCGCGCTGATTGTCTCCGGCCAGGGAGTGAACGTTACCGAACTGGCAGGCGACTACGCATGGTGCTGCGGTGCGCAGAACACCAAGCTGATCCAGTTTGACCTGGCCAACGCATTTTCGGCTGATGCCGATACCACGTACTGGCTGGCGCTGGGCGGCGCGGGAGGCCCATCGCCATGGTGGGTGACATCGAGCAACGGTGGCAATGCCCGGTCTTACGGCTCTGCCGTCAACGCCTCCCTGGCTTTCTATCTTGATGACGCTACGCCGTCGAACGATGTTCCTGAGCCTGCGCCGCTGGCATTGATCGGCTTGGGCCTGATAGCGTTTCACCTGCATCGTCGTTCCAAGCAGGGTTAAGCGCGTCGAATCAACGGATGCCTGCCGGTGCACTGATCCGTATCCGCTCTGCCCGGCTGCGGGCGCGGGCAGTGCCCGCCGTCCGTTTGCGAGGCGCCGGTCCGGGCAGGGGTTGCGCATCCTGCTTTTGACCCGGCACGCTCAGGTTGGCTGCGGCGTAATCGTCGACGTGCAGCGCTTGATGCACAGCGACGCGGCGTAGACTCCCAGGGCTGCCACCACCACGGCTGGAATGCCAACCGCAAGCCCCAGTTTGACCTTGTAGATCGGATCGTCCTGGAATTCATTGACGATGTGATCGAATTTTTGCGCAACACAGTCCGCAATCGTACTGTTGCCCTTGCCTTCAGCCGATACCCAGCCGTTGAGTACCGGATCCAGGGAGGATGTCAGGACATCGTCCGGGATGGTGAAGCTGCTGGCAAAATTTTCGGAAGGCGACAGTGTCTCGGTGCCTGGACATTCGGCGCTCACGTCGCCGATCCACTTCGGACAGACATCCCGGCTGGCGCTGACCACGGTATAGACAGCCTCACTGTTCTGCCGCTCCTTGACGCGTGCCCGGCAACCGTCACTGGTGTGGCTTGACCCGAATCCGTTGCCGGATCTCAGCGTCCTTTTGAGTACGCCCCGCAAATTACTGCGCGCACGTGCGCTATCTGTCCCTGCGTCACCCAAGCCCGGCTGGCCGGGTGAGGACTCGGAGCCCGCGCCAGGCAGCGCTGCCAACGCCACTGCGCCGGTTGCAAATTTCGAAAGATTCGAGAGCTTCATGTTTTCCTTTTAAAAAGTCAGGCATCGCTACTGCCCGGGTAAGCGAACGGGACCGGTAGCATAAGTTTTAAAGTTGATAAAATGGCAATATCAATGCTCAAGTTTTTTCCTCGAGTGATTCGCCAGTTCCGATATTGCCGATGGCGGCGTGCAGGACCGTGCCTGGGCTCGACCATGCAGGCGATCTCAACGCCAGCGGCACGCACCGCCGACACGGCCTTGCCGGGCAGGCAAAGGCGGGAGGACGGGCGCAGGTCATGAAGTGGTCATCAACGCCGCCGATAATTCCGGGCAGAGGCCTGCAGTGACCACGCTTGCTCGGCGCTTTAATCCGTGGAGAAATCTTCGTGAACGAGATCACCGCATCGCTCCTGCCGGGCGCCCTGACACTTGCCGGCACCGACGCACTGGCTGACCGGTACTGCCGTTGAACGGCGACTCGCACCTCTATCGCCCGGACAATCCGCTTGCCGCCGGTGCGTCCTGCAGCGAGGACGCCTCCATGAACGTATCCTGGCCGTTTTCCATGCAGCGCATGATCGTTCCTTGAGTGTAATGTCAGGTCAAGCGGTGTCGGCAAGCCGTGGCAACCACAGACTAGCGCAAGCATCCAAGCGAGCAGGGAGCAACCTCAACGGGCTGTTCGACGATTGCTTCTTGCTTTTAACGCATAAATCCAGGAGCTGTGATGCCAGATGTCCATTCTTCAAAACAGTATGACCTCGACCTCGAGGCGATCCGGTCGAAGGTGTTGCTCATGGGCGGCCTCGTCGAACGGCAGTTTCACGAGGCGATGACGTGTTTTCGTACCGGCGACGTGGCCGCCGCCGAGAAGGTCATCGGCGACGACGAGCATGTCAACCGCCTGGAGGTGTCGCTCGACGAGACCTGCAGCCACCTGATCGTGCGGCGCCAGCCGACCGCCAATGATCTGCGCACCGTCATGGCCACCATCAAGGTAATCACTGACCTCGAGCGCATCGGCGACGAAGCCACCAAGATCGCGCGGGCGGCCAAGAGCATCCAGGAGCGCGGGCCGGGCGGCCTGAATCACTACGAGACCGTGCGCATCATCGCCAACAGCGCCCGGGGCATGCTGCATGACGCGCTCGATGCGTTCGCCCGCCTCGATGAAAATCATGCGATGCGCCTCATTGCGCAGGACGCATTGATCGACCATGAATTCCGCTCGATCATGCGCAACCTGATCACGTTCATGATGGAAGATCCGCGCACGATTTCCGTGGCGCTCGACACGCTGTGGGTTGCCAAGGCAATCGAGCGCATCGGCGACCATGCGAAAAACATCGCCGAATATGTCGTCTTCGTCGTCGAGGGAAAGGATATCCGGCACACCGATTACGCGATCCTGAAACTGGCCGAACCGGGACTGCACAACGACGCAGGCAACGCCTCCTGAATCACTCGAGCAGGGCGGGAAGCGGGGCGGGTAGCAAGGCCGGAAACAGGAAGCGGCGCCCCAGCATCGATGCCATCTCGTCGGCCGGCACCGGCCGCGAGATCAGGTAACCCTGGATTTCATTGCATGACAGTGTCTGCAGGATCGCCAGCTGGGCGGCCGTTTCAACGCCTTCGGCCACCACGGTCATGCCCAGCGCATGCGCCATCGAGACGATCGCCTGGAAAAATATCTTGCCGTCCTTGGAGTTGCCCAGTTCGAGGGTGAAGGCGCGGTCGACTTTGAGGACATCCATCTTCAGTTTCTGCAATTGCGACAGCGACGAATAACCGGTGCCGAAGTCGTCGATGTGCAGCTTGACGCCGAGTGCGCGAATGGCCGAGAGTTCGGCCAGTACTTCCGCCTGCTCGCCCATCATGGCCGATTCCGTGATCTCGACTTCCACCAGGGTCGGTGAAACGCGCCATGCAGCCAGGCATGCCGCAAGCTGCCGATGCACCTGGCCCTGGCTGAACTGCTTCGGCGATACGTTGATCGATACCGGCACCAGCGGCAGACCGGCTTCACGCCACCGGGCGATCTGGCGGCAAGCCTTTTGCATGACGATTTCGCCAAGCTGCGCGATCAGGCCGCTGCTTTCGGCCAGCGGTATGAATTCAAGCGGTGGAACCAGCCCGCGCTTCGGATGGAGCCAGCGCACCAGTGCTTCCATGCTGCGCAACTGGCCGGTCATGGTGTCGACGCGCGGCTGGAAATGCAGCAGCAGCTGGTCCTGCTCGATTGCTTCCAGCAGTTCCTGCCGGTCCTGCGACTTCGCCCGCAGCCGCTCGTAGAGCAACGGCTGATAGAAGCGGAACTGCCCCTTGCCCTCGCTTTTGCCGGCATACATGGCAATGTCGCTGTGCTTGATGAGCGTCATCGCATCGGCGCCGTCACGCGGGAAGCGACTGATGCCGACCGAGGCGCCGACCTGCTGGATTTCGGTGCCGACCTCGAACGGTACGTTGAACGTATCGAGCAGGCGCTGCGCGACATGCGCGACCTGGTCGGCCTGGTCGAGCGGATCGAGCAGCACGATGAATTCGTCGCCGCCGAAGCGCACGACGCTGTCGCACGGCCGCAGCAGGGCGCGCAGCCGCTGGGCGGCGATTGCCAGCAGTGCGTCGCCCACCGCATGACCCTGGGTATCGTTGACATGCTTGAAGCCGTCCAGGTCGACGAACAGCAGGGCGAACAGGGTAGAGTTGCGTCGGGCCCTGTCGATGGCCTGCGGCAGGTAATTCAACAGCCAGTAGCGGTTGGGCAGGCCGGTCAGGGCATCTTCGTTGGCAAGGCGCTGCAACTGGCTTTCGTGACGCTTCTGCCCGCTGATGTCGTGCAGCGTCACGGCAAGGCCGGCGCCGGCACGCACCAGGGTGCGCCGCGCCCATTCGATGCGGATGCCTGCCTCGCGCGGCATCTGTACCTCGTCTTCGAAATGGGCCACCGACATGGCCTGCACGAATTCCGACAGGGTGGCCGAATCGCCGCGCAGGCTGGCCAGCGCCAGCAGGCGGGTGCCGATCATGGTGTTGCGCGTCATGTTGTAGAACGATGCACCGCGCTCGTTGCAGTCGACGATGGAAAAATCGACGATGCGCGCGGCGTCGTCGCATACCGGATGGATCATGTAGAAACCGTCGTGCGCATGATCGGTCGCGGTGCGATACGCCTGGCGTACCGCTTCCTTTTCATCCTGGCGCACCAGGAGCCGATAGGACAGGTAGGTCGCCACCAGTGCAAAGGCGGCCAGCGCCACCGATGCCAGCATCGCATTGAAGACGCGATCGCGATGGGACTGCTCGGTTGCGGCAATCATTTCGGCGTAGGACAGGCCGACCACCGATACGAACGGATAGGTCCGGGAGCGGTGCCAGGCAAGTATGCGGGGCTGACCGTCACGAAACCGGTCGCCCGCCTGCAGGACGGCATTCTGGTCCTGTTCGACGAACGCGCCGGGCATCTGCAACAGGTCCGGTACCGTTGAAATGGCCGGTCCGGCTTTTTGAATCTGGCCCTCGCCGTCGGCCGCGAGCATGGCCACGAAGCCGGCGGTGCCCAGGCTTTCGACGTTATAGAAGGTCGTGAAATAGGCGGCATCGACGACCATCACGACGACGCCGTCGAAATTGTCGTCGCGATCATCGAGGCGCCGGCTGAACTGCAGCTGTCCGGCTTCCCGTGCCCGGCTCTCCAGGCTCATGCGCAGGGCGGTCGAATTGTTATTCTTGTGGAAGGCGAGAATGTCGGAATGCACGAGTGTTTGCGGTGCTTCCGCGGCCCGCGTCGTCGTCCGCCGCACGCCATTGCTGTCGTAGATGCTCGCAGAGATGAAGGCGACGTCGCTGAACATGCCCTGGCGTACCAGATCCTCGAACCGGAACTTGCCGCGCGATTGTTCCCAGTCGTATTTCAGCTGCATCGTCACGTGGTCCATCTGGCTGACCGAGCGCGTCAGGAACTGTTCGTACGAATGGGCATGCGATGCTGCGTCACGCAAGGCGATGCGCTCGGCCGCCGCACGATCGGTGCCGTTGCGAAAGGCAACGGCGGCCCAGATGGCAAGCACGATGCTCAATGCCAGCAGCGGCCACATCAGCAGCTTGAAGCGCTCGCCCGAGCGCAGGGTCTTCAGGCACGACATGGTGATTGCATTGAACATGGCGCGGCGGGCATGACAGCGCTGCACCGCGCCGATCACGGCCAGGCAAGCTGCATCACGATTTGATTGAAAGCGCGATTGTGACAGCGACGAATGACGTGTTGATGACAGGAAACAAACGAGCGCCGCCGGGGAAGACGCCCCGCGCGAGCGCGCACTTCGAACCGCTGCCTGCTGGTTCTGGACGACAGCAAGCCGGCCAAAAAAATGGCCATGTCATCGGGCCGTCATCCGGTGTTCATATCCCTGAAATGTTTGAGCCGGATACTGCGAGCAATCCGGCGCTTTGATGCCGTCCTTGCAAGGTGCGCAGCATGACCATCGAAATCCATTCCCTGTCGAAGACCTTCAGCGGCGGTTTCCAGGCGCTCGATGGCGTCAGCCTGCGCCTGGCGCCCGGCGAAATGGTCGCCCTGATCGGCGCTTCCGGCTCCGGCAAGTCGACATTGCTGCGCCATGTCTCGGGCCTGATGGCGGGCGACGCCACCAGCGGCAGCATCATGGTCGGCACGCTCGCGGTGCAAAACGGCGGCAGGGTCAGCCGCAACATCCGCGCCATCCGCGCCAACGTCGGTTTCATCTTCCAGCAATTCAATCTCGTCGGCCGCCTGCCGGTACTGACCAACGTGCTCTCGGGCGGCTTGTCGCGCATGCCGCTGTGGCGCAGCTGCCTGCGCATCTTCACGGCGGCCGAACGCCAGCGCGGCCTCGAAGCGCTGGCCCGGGTCGGCATCGCCCATCATGCCTACAAGCGGGTCTCGGCACTCTCCGGCGGCCAGCAGCAACGGGCCGCGATCGCGCGCGCGATCGTGCAGAAGGCGGCCATCATCCTGGCCGATGAACCGATCGCCTCGCTCGATCCGGAATCGGCACGGCGCGTGATGCAGACGCTGGCCGATCTCAACCGCGAAGACGGCACCACCGTCATGGTCTCGCTGCACCAGGTCGAATTTGCCCAGTGCTTCTGCCCGCGCACGGTGGCGCTCAGCCATGGCAAGGTGGTCTACGACGGGCCGACCGCAGCCCTCACGCCTGCCATGCTGCATGAACTGTACGGCGCGGACGCCGCCGAGCTGCTGCAGACCGTGCCGGCGACGCCTGCCGCACCCGCTGGCGCCACGATCGCGTCGCCGCGCCTGCAGCCGTCCTTTGCAGCGGCCGCCTGACGCCGCCCGGCCCGGCCGACCACCGCATCGCCCATTCGCGCCGTTCCCCTTCATCCACTCCGGAGTCCTTCCATCATGTACCGATCCTTACTATCTGCCCTGGCAATCGGCCTGGCCGCGTCCGTCGTCCCCTTTTCGGCTGCGGCACAGGAAGCGGCCGCGCCGCTGAACTTCGGCATCATCTCCACGGAAGCGTCGCAGAACCTGCGCCAGGACTGGCAACCGATCCTCGACGACCTCAGCCGCGCTCTCGGCGTGAAGGTCACGGCGTTTTTTGCGCCCGACTATGCCGGCGTGATCGAAGCGATGCGCTTCAACAAGGTCCAGTTCGCCATGCTCGGCAACAAATCGGCCATCGAAGCGGTCGATCGCGCCAATGGCGAAGTGTTCGCCCAGACCGTCAATGCCGACGGCACCACCGGTTATTACAGCTACATCAGCGTCCCAAAAGACAGTCCCTACAACAATGTCGACGATCTGCTGAAGAACGCGAAAAACCTGAGCTTCGGAATCGGCGACCCGAACTCCACCTCCGGCTTCCTGGTGCCGAGCTACTACGTCTTCGCCCAGCGCAACATCAATCCGAAGACCGCCTTCAAGACCATCCGCGGCGCCAATCATGAAACCAATATCCTGGCGGTGGCCAACAGGCAGGTCGACGCCGCCGTCCACAGCTCCGATACGCTCGAGCGCATCACGGCGCGCCAGCCCGAGATCGCCAGCCAGTTGAAGCAGATCTGGAAGTCGCCCCTGATTGCCGCCGATCCGCTCGTCTGGCGTCGCGACCTGGCGCCGGACATGAAGGCCCGGATCAAGGCCTTTTTCGTCGGCTACGGCAAGCCGGGCGCCGCCCAGGCGCGGGAAAAAGCCAGCCTTGCCAAGCTGACCCTGGGCAGTTTCCAGGAATCGGGCAATGCGCAGCTCAAGCCGATCCGCCAGCTCGAACTGTTCAAGGAAAAGACCAGGCTTGAAGCCGACGCCGGCATGCCCGGCGAAGAAAAGAAGGCAAAGCTCGACGACATCAGCCGCAAGCTGGCCGACGTCGCAAGATCCTGACGGCGATCATGCAAACCGCAACCCGGGCGCTGCTGGCAAACAGCTTTCCGCCGCCACCGAAACCGGCGCTTGGCAGGCAGCTGTCGTGGGCCCTGCTGGCGATCCTGCTGATGGCTTCCTGGCAGGGCGCCGACATGCGGCCGCTGGAGCTGGTGCGTGACAGCGGCAACATGGTCACCTATGCAGCGAGCTTCTTTCCGCCGGATTTCAGGGAATGGCGCATCTACCTGCAGGAATTGCTGGTGACGTTGCAGATCGCCTTGTGGGGCACCGTGCTGGCGGTGATCTGCGCGGTGCCGTGCGGCCTGCTGTGCGCTGCCAACATCGCGCCGGCCTGGATCAGCCAGCCGGTGCGCCGCCTGATGGATGCGGCCCGCGCCATCAACGAGATGGTCTTCGCCATGCTGTTCGTGGTGGCTGTCGGCCTGGGCCCGTTTGCCGGCGTGCTGGCGCTGTTCGTCCACACCACCGGCATCCTGGCCAAGCTGTTTTCCGAGGCGGTCGAGGCGATCGATCCGCAACCGGTCGAAGGCATCCGCGCCACCGGCGCGCACGTGCTGGAAGAAATCGTCTTCGGCGTGCTGCCGCAGGTCATGCCGCTGTGGATTTCCTATGCCCTGTACCGGTTCGAATCCAACGTGCGCTCGGCAACAGTGGTGGGCATGGTCGGCGCCGGCGGCATCGGCGTGATCCTCTGGGAAGTCATCCGTGGCTTCCAGTATGCGCAGACCTGTACCGTATTGCTGATAATCGTGGCGACCGTGATCATCATCGACCTGTTGTCATCGCAACTGCGTAAGCTGTTCATCTGACCTTTTGCCATCGAGGACCATTTGTCATGACCCAAGCATATTCTGCCTCCGGCGACACCCTGGCGCAGGCCTTCGAATCGCTCGACGAAATCAGCGAGGCCATGACGCGCCGCGGCGGGGCGCTCTACGGCGGCGAGGCCGTGACGCAGCTGGCGCATGCGCTGCAGTGTGCGACGCTGGCCGAGGATTGCGGCAGCAGCCCGGCCCTGATCACGGCGGCCCTTCTGCACGACCTCGGCCACATGGCGGGTGAAGCCGACGACGAGAAAAGCGCGCACAGCGACCTGGCGGCCCGTCTGCTGGGCCGGCTCTTCGGCATCGACGTGACCGAACCGGTGCGGCTGCACGTCGATGCGAAGCGCTACCTGTGCGCAGTCGAGCCGGGCTATGCGGATACCCTGTCGGCAGCATCGAGGCAAAGCCTGGTCTGGCAGGGCGGTGCGTATTCCGCGCAACAGGCCACTGCCTTCGCCGCCCGCCGGCATGCGCACGATGCGGTGTGCCTGCGGCGCTGGGACGACGCCGCCAAGACGCCCGGGCGTGCGACCCGCAGCCTCGAACACTTCATGATCATCGCGCAGCAGGTGCAACTGGCAAACGCGCCTGCCGGCCGCGCGGCCGACGGCGCCGCGGGCGCTGGCGACGCAGAGCGCCCGGACATCGAGATCCGGCTGGCGACCGACGCCGACCTCGCGCACCTGGTGCGGCTGATGGTGGAGATGGACGACCTAAAAGCCGATGCACAAGACGCGGACGCGGCGCAGAAGATGCGGGTGACCCTGCAAACCATGGCCCGCTATCCCGATTTCAAGACCTGGCTGGTGCTGGAAGGCGGCCGGCCGGTTGCCAGCTACAGTCTGATGATCTTCTGCAGCCCGTCCCACAACGGCACGCAGCAGGCATTGCTCGACGCCGTGGTGGTGCAGCGCGACCGCCGCAGCGCCGGTCTGGGGAACCGCATGCTGCGTCACGCCATGCGGCAGGCGACGGCAGCCGGCTGCTACAAGCTGATGCTGTCGTCGAACATCAAGCGGGCAGACGCCCACCGCTTTTATGAAAACCTGGGATTCACCCGGCATGGCATCAGCTTCGGCATCGATCTGCCGCCGGCAACAGCCGCTTCAGTCCTGCAGTAACGCCAGCAGGCGCGCGCCGGCGACTTCGATCGGCCCGCTGTTGTCGAGATGGATCGTATTGCGGTCCTCCGACACCGCAAACGCAGTGGCCCGACTGACCCGCTGCAGCAGCGCTGCGCCGCTTTCACGCCGGCGCGCCACCAGGCGTTGCCCGATGATGTGCGCTTGCGCGGTGATCCATACGATCCTGGCGTCGGGAAAGCTCTCCAGCACCCGCGGCGCATATTCCCGCGAGCCGTTGACCACCACGTCGCAGCCGGCCAGCAGCTCGGCCTCGATGCCGCGTCGCACGGCATAACATGCGCCGTTGGCCTGCCAGACCATCGAAAAGCCGCCAGCGCGAGCTTCTTGCCAGAATTCGGTGGCTGCCACCGGTTCATGCGCCTCGCTGGGGTGCGCCAGGCGGGTGATGGCGCGGGTGGCAAAGCGCACGCGCGGCTGGTCGAGCAGGCGTTGCCCGACCCACTGCAGCAGGGAATCCTTGCCCACGCCCGAGGCACCGACCACGTAGAACAGGCGTCCCGCTGCCGGCATGCCGTCGCTTTGCCCGGCGCCGGTGAAGGCAAATCGGTGCAGTATCGTCAGGGGCGCGCCGGGTTGCGCTTCCTTGAAGATCGTCAGCGCATCGACCACCGCGCCGACCGCTGCGGCCGCGCTTGCCGCGACAGGACGGAAATGGGTGCTGGCGCCATGGCGCAGTGCCTGCGCCATGGCGGCGTCGGCCGCGGCGGGGGCGTTCGCAAGCGTCATGTGGAACCGGAACTGTTCTTCGGTATGGGGATAGCCCCAGCGCTGCAACAACGCTTCCTGGCGCGTGCTGAGAGGCGCCAGGCGCCGGCGCGCCAGATCCTCGGCGCTGGGCGGGGCGCGCAGGGCGTCGAAATACGCCACGCAGCGCATCGCCAGCGCGTCGAGTCGTGGCACCGCGTGCACCGGGCAGAGCGCAAGGAAATCGTCGACCTCGCGCACCTGCATGCCGGGCAGCGCGACCGGCTGTTGTACCCGGGCGAACGCCTGCGCCATTGCCAGCAGGTGCGATTCGTCAAAGCCGCGCGCCAGCCTGAACGGCGCCTTGAGCGTCGCGTGGAAACCGTAGCGGCGGGCGCTGGCAGTCAGGGCCGCCATCGTCGCCGGCGCAATGCCTTCGACCGGAGGCGGCGGGCGCATGTCGGTACTGGCCGGATCGCGACCGAGCCAGGAGCAGCCGAGCTGCCAGAACTGCGTCTGCGGCGCGGGCGTGTAGTAGATCGCGTAACGGGTCATGCCGCCATTTCCCTCATGCCGCCAGCGCCAGCCGGTCGGGTCCCTGCAGGCGCTGCGGTTGCGCACAGTAGACCAGGCGCCCGCCGCAGAAGGTCGCCGCCAGCCGCACGTTCGTCTCGTCCGACGCGTCCACCAGCACCAGGTCGGCGCGCCGGCCCGGCTCGATGCAGCCACGATCATCCAGGCCGAGCGCTTTGGCCGGATTGGCCGACACCAGCGACCAGGCCTGCGGCAGCGAGCACAAGCCCTCTGCGGCCAGCGTGAAGGCGGCCTGCAGCATCGACGGATAATAGTAGTCCGAGGCGAGGATGGTGCACTCGCCGGCGGCAACGGCCGCCGCCGCCGACAGGCCGCCACAGTGACTGCCGCCCAGGAGCACGTTGGGCGCCCCCATGACGACCTGGTTGCCCAGGTCGACGGCCGTGCGCAGCGCCGCGTCGGTCTTCGGAAATTCGCAGATCGTCACGCCCAGCGCTTCATAGCGCAGCCGGTCGGTTGCGCCGACATCGTCATGCGAGGCCATCGGAATCGCGCGGGCGCGGCAGGCGGCGGCCAAACTGGCCACGGTGGCATCGGTGCGGTCGGCCTGGCGCATGGCATGCTGCAGACGCGCGATGAAGACATCGTCACTGCAGCGGCCGCGCTCGGCGTATGCCGCCAGCTGGCCCGGGCGGGTCAGCTTGGCGGCGATCGACGGCAGGTGGTCGTTGAATGCCAGGAAATCGATGCGGCCTTCGGCAATCCATGCCAGCGCATCGGCCAGGCCGTCGGCATGATGGTTTTCGAAACGCAGATGAATGCGGTGATCGACCTGCGCCCGTGCGCGCAGCGAGGCGACCGTATCGAGCAGCGCCACGGCGGCGTCGTGGCCGCGCAGGCCGCCTTCCCAGGAATAGGTCAGCCCGTGGCAGGCGGTGGTGATGCCGTTGCCGGCCAGCTGGCGATCAGTATCGGCCAGCGCCAGCGCATGCGGAAAAATCGTGCCGGGGCGCGGCTGGATCTGGCGTTCGAAGGCGTCGCCGTGCAGGTCGACCATGCCGGGCAATACCAAGAGGCCGCCGGCATCGAAGCGCCGGGCCTCGCGCTGCGTTTCGCCGGGCAACACCAGCTGTTCGCCGGCGATGGCAAGCGGTGCATCGCTCCAGTCCCGGGCGCGACCTTGGTCGCCCGTCAGGGTCGTGCCGCCGTGGATCAGGTAAGCCATGCAGTCGTCTCTTTCAATTCGGGTTGGGCAGGCGGCCGGGTGTGCCACGCGTGCCGCGTACACCAAGCATGCCGCGCACGGGCATCTGCCCGTGCCTGCAGCATTGTCCCGACAAAATGTGACCGGCGCTTGACATCATCGCAATGCGCGACGATGCGGCTTGCAGAATGTCATCACGATTTCACATGCCGATGCTCCAATGTGGCCATGTCGACTCTCTCACTGAACCCGGATCGGGCCCGCTGGATGTCCCTGCTGGCCAAGGCGCCGCCACAGGTGCTGCGCGCAGCGCTCGCCGATTTCGGCGCATTGCCGGAATTCACCTGGCTGCGCCGCCCGCAGGTCGGTCTGGCCATGGTACGCGCCCGCACCGGCGGCACCGGCGCGCAGTTCAATCTCGGCGAAATGTCGATCACCCGCTGCGCGCTGCGACTGGCGTCGGGTGAAATGGGCGTGGCCTATGTCAGCGGGCGTGACGTACGCCATGCGGAGTGGGCGGCGCTGTTCGATGCGCTGCTGCAGACGCCGGCTTCTGAAACGGTGCGCAGCAAGGTGCTCGATCCGATCGAAGCGGCGCTGGCCGCGCAGCTGGCCGAGACGCTGCGGCAGGCGCAGGCAACGCGGGTCGATTTCATGACGATGGTACGCGGCGAGGCGGCATGAACGCCCGCGACCTGTTGCCCGGCTTTGCCGACCCGGTGCACGACAGCCAGGCCACCTTCAGGATGCTGCTTGGCGCCCTGTCGGAGCCGGGCACGATCCTGGCAATGCCGGTTGCGGTAAGCGGCCCCGATCCGCTGGGCGCCGGCGCGGCCGCTGCGTTGCTCACGCTGGCCGATGCGGATACGCCGGTCTGGCACGACGTCGACGACGAAGCAAGCGCGCGGCGCGTCATCGGGTATCTGTCGTTTCATTGCGGGTGCGGCTTTGTCGACGCGCCGACGGCAGCGACCTTTGCGCTTGTCACGCATGCCCAAGACCTGCAGCTGGCCGGCTTTGCCCAGGGCAGCATGGCCTATCCCGATCGCGCCACGCTGCTGCTGGTGCAGGTGGCGTCGCTGACCGGGGGGCCGCAACGCCTGCTGAGCGGGCCGGGCATCCGTTGGCAGCAGGCGCTGCATGTGGCCGGCCTGCCGGCCGATTTCGATCAACAGTGGCGCGCCAACGGTGCAGGTTTTCCGACCGGCGTCGACCTCGTCTTCTGCTGTGGCGACCGGATCGTCGGCCTGCCACGCACCACCAGGATCGACGCCCCGAGCGTCGCCGCGGAGAATGATCCATGTATGTCGCAGTAAAGGGTGGCGAGAAAGCCATCGAGCAATCCTATGTGGCCCTGGCGCGCAAGCGGCGCGGCAATCCGGCGTTGCCGGAACTGACGCTGAGCCAGGTGCGCCAACAAATGCCGCTGGCGGTCTCGCGCGTCATGAGCGAAGGCTCGCTGCATGATCCGGAGCTGGCGGCGCTGGCCATCAAGCAGGCCGCCGGCGACATCATCGAGGCGATCTTTTTGCTGCGCGCCTACCGGACCACCTTGCCGCGCCTGCTGGCGACGCTGCCGGTCGACACCGGCCGCATGGTGCTGGAGCGGCGCATCTCGGCCACCTTCAAGGATGTGCCGGGCGGCCAGATTCTCGGTGCAACCTACGACTACACCCAGCGGCTGCTCGATTTTTCACTGGCGGCCGAGCAGGTCGCGCAGGATCAGGACGCGTTCGTCGTGGCGGCAGCGCCGTCGACCCCGCCGGTTCCGGGCCGGGCCGAGCCGGCCGTGCCGGTGCTCGATTTTCTCGACGCCGAGGGCCTGATCGAAACCGAAGGCATTCCCGACGGCGACCCGGCGCCGGACGACCTCACCCGCGACCCGCTGCGCTTTCCGGCGTCGCGCGCCGTCCGCCTGCAGGCACTGGCGCGCGGCGACGAAGGTTTTCTGCTCGGCCTGGCCTATTCGACCCAGCGCGGCTACGCCCGCAATCATCCGTTTGCCGGCGAGATCCGGCAGGGCAGGGTGCCGGTCGAAATCCTGTGCGAGGAACTCGGTCTGGTCATCGAG
>JANXSS010000328.1 GCA_025356535.1 Herminiimonas sp. | reverse complement strand
TTTGCGCGATCGCTTCCTGCACCTTGCGCGTTGCCGTGGCCGGCTTGCCTTCGGTGTCGATGGCGGTATAGGCGACGCTGCGGCCCAGGACCTTGCCGTAGCGCTCGATTGCCAGCTTCATGCCGAGGTCGGCGAACTTGCCGTTGGCGGCGAACGGACCCGAAAGCGGCACGGCGCAGCCGAACTGGATGGTCTCGGCTTGCGCACTGGCGCGCCCCACGAGTCCCAGCAGCGGCAGGGCGGCGGAATATTTCAGGATGTCGCGGCGGTGGGTCATGGATGCTCCTTCGGTGGATGGCTCTGGGATATGCCGGTTGCAGCGGGTGTGTCGGGCGCGTCGGGCATGTGGGGCGTGTCGGGCGTGTCGGATGGGGTGGTCGGGACTGGCGCGACCGGTCCGAGCGATGTTTCGGTCGCCGCCGCCGTGTCGGGCAGGTAGCGCAGCGCCGGCGTGGCGCCGCTTGCGCTGCTCATGCCGGTGTCGGCCGGCGATGGCTGGTACAGGCCGGGTGGGCGGCGCCGGTGCCAGTGCGTCGCCTGCTGGAATGCTTCGCCGGCGTGCAGCAGCAACGTCTCCTGCCACGGCATGGCAATGAGCTGGATGCCGATCGGCAGGCCGTCGCCGGAGAACCCGGCCGGCAGGCTGATGGCGCAGGTATCGAGATAGTTGGCGGCGCGGTTGAAGGCGCCCAGGGGCGTGGCCTGTTCGTCGATGTCATCCATGGCACAGGCGACGAAAGGCACCGTCGGCGTCAACAGCAGGTCGTAGGATTGCATCCAGCGGGCGAAGCGGGCGATCGTTTCGCGCCGGTGCGCCAGGATGGCGAGGTAGCCGGCGGCAGTAACCGCGCTGCCGGCCTGGATGCGCGCACGCACCGCAGGCCCGATCGGCAGCGTCATGTCGTCGATGTGATGCGCATGAAACGCGTACGCCTCGGCTGCGATCAGGGCGCCGTTGTGGCGCATCAGTTCGGCGAAGTCGATCGGCACTTGCGCTAGGGTGACGGAGGCGCCCAGCGAACGCAGTACCGTTGCGGCCTCGTTGGTGGCGGCCTGGATGTCGCGGCTGACCGGCCACGGATACTGCTCGGGCGGCATGACGGCAATGCGCAGGTTCAGGCGCGCCGTCGCCGTCTGCGGCTGCCAGCCCAATACCGGGCGCGCCCAGGTATGCGCATCCAGCGGGTCCGGCCCGGCCAGTGCCTGCAGCAGGAGGCCGGCGTCGTGCGCCGTGCGCGTCATCGGGCCGATGGTGTCGAGGCTGGGCGCCAGCGGCACGGTGCCGTACAGGCTGATCAGGCCGGACGTCGTCTTCAGCCCGGTCAGGCCATTCAATGCCGCGGGCGCGCGCACCGAGCCGCCGGTGTCGGAGCCGATTGCCGCCGGCGCCAGGCCGCCTGCCACGGCCACGCCCGAGCCGCTGCTGGAGCCGCCCGGTATGCGATGGCGCTGCGTCATGTCCCAGGGGTTGCGCGGCGTGCCCATGCGCGGATTGCTGCCCCAGGCGCCGAAGGCAAATTCCACCATGTGCGTCTTGCCCAGCACGATCATGCCGGCCGCCTGCAGGCGCCGCACCACGCTGGCGGTGATGCTGCTGCGCCGGTCCTGCCAGGCAAGCGAGCCGGCCGTCGTGACCTGCCCGGCGATCTCGCACAGGTCCTTGACCGCAATCGGCAGCCCGTGCAGCGCCGGCAGCGGCAGGCCGGCGCGTCGCTGCAGGTCGGCCGCCTGCGCCTGCAGGAGGGCAAACGCGGGATTGCAGCTGACGAAAGCGTGCAGGGCGCCGTTGAACGTCGCGATCCGGTCGAGGTAAGCCTGCGTCAGTTCCACGCTGGTGTACTCACCGCGTTGCAGTCCGGCGGCCAGGTCAGCCAGCGTCGAAAAGATCAGCTCGTCATTCAACGCCATCGATGCATTCTTCAGAAGGGTGGAGTTTGCCGGATCGTCTTTGCCGCGTTCGCTTCAGGTTGCCGTGCCGCGCCGCGCACCCTGTGGCAGGCAGGATGATGCGTTGTTAATGTACCAGCATGTGGCAAGGAAAACCGATAATTTCGCGCCTCGGCCCGACGGCGCCCGCAAGGCCCTTATGGTGCCTGGCAATATCGCGCATCACCAACCGGAATTGGCATTGGCGATGCGGTGCGGCTATATTTCTAGGTAACAACTATTCCGGCATAACGAAAGTCTCCAATGAAAACATTTTTTCTCTCCCTGCTCCTGGCCACTGCCGTCGGCACCGTCAAGGCAGAAGAACGCACCGATCCATCGATGCAGCATCTGATCGGCACCTGCATCGCCGTCCAGGCTGCGCGCCTGGACAACGGCACCCAGCCGCTCGACGTGATCAGCAAGGCCGTTGCTGCCGGCTGCATGCCGACACTGCGCGCCACCCTGGCTGCCGGCGCTGCGACGCAAATCGCACCTGCACGCAGCGATTTCATACGCGACGATTTTTTCGATGGCCAGGAAGTCGACAACACCATGCAAGACATGGCGGCAAGCGTCGTCTTGTGGCTGCGCAAGCCCGGCAACGCGCGCCTGCTGGCACAGCGCCAGCCGTGACGCATTCGCAGCAATTGCGCGACCGGGAACCTACAGGTCGCGCAGGCTGACCCGATCTTGCGGCATACTCTGGGCGGCGGCGCGTGCCACACCGCTGCCCAATGTATAACGATAATTCGGAGACGTCATGAAACTCGGGTTCGCCTGCATCGCAGCGCTGCTTGCAACGCTGTCGACCATTTCCACCATCGCGCTTGCACAGCAGCCGATCGTCATCAAGTTCAGCCATGTCACGGCCAGCGACACGCCCAAAGGCCAGGCCGCCGAATACTTCAAGCTGCTGGCCGAGAAAAACACCAAGGGCCGGGTACGCGTCGATCTTTTCCCCAACAGCCAGCTCTACAAGGACAAGGAAGAGCTCGAAGCGCTGCATCTGGGTTCGGTGCAGATGCTCGCGCCCTCGCTGTCGAAATTCGGGCCGATGGGCGTGAAGGAATTCGAACTGTTCGAATTGCCTTACCTGTTTTCGAGTTACGAGGACGTGCACAAGATTACCGACGGGCCGATCGGCGCGCAGCTGCTCAAAAAGCTCGAACCGAACGGCATCCTCGGCCTGGGCTACTGGGACAACGGCTTCCGGCAGATGACGGCCAACAAGGCGATCCACGTGCCGGCTGACTTCCGGGGCCTGAAGCTGCGCATCGTCTCGGCAAAGATTACCGATGCCTATACCCGTGCCTGGGGCGCCAATCCGCAGGTCATGGCGTTCTCCGAGGTCTACCAGGCGATGCAGACCGGCGTCGTCGACGGCGGTGAAAACGCACTGTCGAACATCTGGACGCAGCGTTTCTACGAAGTGCAGAAATTCCTGACCCTGTCGGATCACGGTTACCTGGGTTATGCCGTCATCGTCAACAAGAAATTCTGGGACGGCCTGCCGGCCGACATCCGGGCGATCCTGACCGATGCCGTCAATAAGGCGACCGAACGCAACAACCAGATCGCGCGGCGCGACAACGAGACGGCGCTGGAGGCGATCCGCAAGTCCGGCAAGACCCAGATCATCACGCTCACGCCGCAGGAAAAGGCGGAGTGGAAAAAGGTCGTCATGCCGGTCCACAAGCAGATGGAAGACCGGATCGGCCGGGAACTGCTGCAATCGACCTACAAGACCATCGATTTCAAGAGCCAGTAGGCACGCAGGCAGGCACGCAGGAGCGGCAGCATGGCCGATCGGCCAGGCACCGGTGGCCGAAATTGAAGTCGGGGAGCGGCAGCATGGCGGTAGATGTACTGGTGATCGGTGGCGGCAATGCGGCGCTGTGCGCGGCGCTCATGGCACGCGAAGCGGGCGCAAGCGTGCTGCTGCTGGAGGCGTCGCCACGCGAATGGCGCGGCGGCAACACGCAGCACACGCGCAACCTGCGCTGCATGCATGACGCGCCCCAGGATGTGCTCATCGACGCCTATTCCGAAGAAGAATACTGGCAGGACCTGCTCAAGGTCACCGGCGGCCTGACCGACGAAAAGCTGGCGCGCCTGGTCATCCGCGCTTCCTCGGACTGCCGCACCTGGATGCGGCGCCACGGCGTGCGCTTCCAGCCTCCGCTATCCGGCGCCCTGCATGTGGCGCGCACCAATGCCTTTTTCATGGGCGGCGGCAAGGCGCTGGTCAATGCCTACTACCGCAGCGCCGAAGCGCTCGGCATCGAGGTCCTCTACGACACGCCGGTCGACGCCATCGAGCTCGACGACGGCCGCTTCGTCGCAGCGCGCAGCGGCGCGCGGCGCTTCGCAGCGCATGCCTGCGTGCTGGCCGCCGGCGGCTTCGAATCGAACCGCGAATGGCTGCGCGAGGCCTGGGGCCAGGATGCGCGCGGCGACTGGCCGGCCGACAATTTCTTGATTCGCGGCACCCGCTTCAACATGGGCGTGCTCCTGAAAGCCATGATGGCTTCCGGCGCCGACATGATCGGCGACCCGTCGCAGTCGCATTGCGTGGCCATCGACGCCCGCGCGCCGCTCTACGACGGCGGCATCTGCACCCGCATCGACTGCGTCTCGCTTGGCATCGTGATGAACCGCGATGCGCGCCGCTTCTATGACGAGGGCGAGGATTTCTGGCCGAAGCGCTATGCCATCTGGGGCCGGCTGGTGGCCCAGCAGGCCGGACAGATCGCCTACTCGATCATCGACGCGAAAGCGATCGGCCGCTTCATGCCGCCGGTCTTTCCGGGAACGAGAGCCGACACCCTGGCCGAACTGGCCGGCAAGCTCGGTCTTTGCGAAAGCACGTTCCAGGAGACGGTATCGGCCTACAACGCCGCCTGCCAGGCCGGGCGCTTCGACCACACGATTCTCGACGACTGCCATACCAGCGGCGTGACGCCGGCCAAGACGCACTGGGCACGCCCGATCGACACGCCGCCTTACACCGGTTATGCACTGCGCCCGGGCATCACCTTCACCTATCTGGGCCTGAAGGTCGATGCCCGCGCCGCCGTGCATTTTGGCGGCAGGCCGAGCGAGAACCTGTTCGTCGCCGGCGAGATGATGGCCGGTAACGTGCTCGGCAAGGGCTATACGGCCGGCGTCGGCATGTCGATCGGCACCGCCTTCGGCCGCATCGCCGGCACCGAGGCCGCCGCCGCCAAAGCGGCCAGGCATCGGCCCGACGGCACCGGCACGCGCCTGCCAACCCCTTTGGAAGCCACCACATGAAGCAGCTCGATGCGATGGCGGCACTGCTCGACCAGGCGCGTGACCTCGCGCCCCTGGCGCTCACCGGTTGCGAAACCGAAGTCGCCCGGCAGATGCAGATCTGTAATGCCTGCCGCTATTGCGAAGGCTTCTGCGCCGTCTTTCCGGCCATGACGCGGCGCCTGGAATTCAACAAGGCCGACATCAACTACCTGGCCAACCTGTGCCACAACTGCGGCGCCTGCTATCACGCCTGCCAGTATGCGCCGCCGCATGAATTTGCCGTCAACGTGCCGCAGGCGATGGCGCGGGTGCGCATGCAGACCTATGTCGAATATGCCTGGCCGGCGCCGCTTGGCCTGCTCTACCGGCGCAATGGCGTGACCGTCGCGCTGGCACTGGCCGCAGCACTGGCGCTGTTCCTGGTGCTGGCGGTGGTGCTGGCCGGCTCGCGTGACCGCGCCTTGCTGCATGCGCCGCTGGCGGGCAATTTCTATGCGATCTTTCCGCACAACCTGATGGCGGCACTGTTCGGCGCCGTGTTCGGTTTTGCCATCCTGGCGCTGGGCATCGGCGTCACCCGTTTCTGGCGCGATGTCTCGCCGGGCAGGGCGTCGGCGCCGGCAGTGGCCGAGACGCTGCATCATGCGCTGGCGCTGACCTACCTGGGCGGCGGTCATGGCGAAGGCTGCAACGAAGCCGACGACCGCTTCACCCTGGCGCGGCGGCGCTTCCATCACTGCACCTTCTACGGCTTCATGCTGTGCCTTGCCTCGACCGCGGTTGCCACGCTTTACCATTACGTCATGGGCTGGCATGCGCCGTATGCGCTGGCCAGCCTGCCGGTGCTGCTGGGCACGGCGGGCGGCATCGGCCTGATCGTCGGCGCCGGCGGCCTGCTCTGGCTGAATGTCAGGCGCGATCCGGCCGCCGGTGCGCCCGAGCAGCGGCCGATGGACCGCGGTTTCATCGCCCTGCTGCTGGCCACCAGCGCGACGGGTCTTGCGCTGCTGGCCTGGCGCGACAGCGGCGCCATGGCGCTGCTGCTGGCGGTGCACCTGGGCGTGGTGATGGCGCTGTTCGTCACGCTGCCTTACGGAAAATTTGCGCACGGCGTCTTTCGCACCGCTGCGCTATTGAAGTCGGCCATCGAAAAGCGCCAGCCGAGCCGCCTGCAACTGGGCGCGGACTAGCCTGTCAAACACGCCACTAGTCGGGCTTGTTCAACGTCCGGCACTTGGCAACACAACCGGTCCATCATTGAACGGGGTGGGCCGGATTCAGGTCTGGCAGGGCAGTTTTACCCCGCCGCTTACCGTGGCGTGCAGCAGGTGCGTAAACTGATCTGCGGGCATTGGCCTGGCGTAAAAAAAGCCCTGGCCGAAATCGCAGCCAGCGGCCATTAACAACTGTTCTTGTTCGATTGTTTCGATGCCTTCTGCGACGACCTGCAGACCAAGCTCATGCGCCATTACCGTGACCGAGCGCACGATCGCGCGGTCGTTCTCGTTGCGTTGCATGTCGCGGATGAATGCCTGATCGATTTTCAGAAAGTTGATGTCGAATTTTTTCAAGTAGGAAAGCGACGAATAGCCGGTGCCGAAATCGTCAATGGCGACTTGCATGCCTGCATCGTGGAATTGACGCAGCTGGTCGGTCACCTTGGTTGAGGTATTGAGCAGTACTGCTTCGGTAATTTCGACGGCCATGCTGCAGCCCGACAGGCCGAGATCGCCAAGATAGGACGGCCAGCGGCTGCTGTTGGCCCGCGCCATGAACTGCACCGGCGAGCGGTTCACGCTGACCTGGAACGATTCGCCCACGTGCCGGCGCCATAGCTTTGCGCAGGCTGCCGCTTGTCGGAATACCCAGTCGCCGATTTCTGTAATCAGACCCGACTCTTCGGCGAAGGGAATGAAA
>JANXSS010000273.1 GCA_025356535.1 Herminiimonas sp. | reverse complement strand
CAGTTGGTTGCAACCTACCTGGAGCAAACCCGTGGCTTAGTCGACGGCGGCGCCGACGTGCTGCTGGTCGAAACCATTTTCGATACGTTGAACTGCAAGGCGGCGCTGTTTGCCATCGACACGTATTTCGAAGAGACCAAGGGCAACGGCCGCGCGCGCCTGCCGATCATGATTTCCGGCACCGTAACAGACGCCTCCGGGCGCATCCTCTCCGGCCAGACAGTGCCGGCCTTCTGGAACTCGATTCGCCATGCGCGCCCGCTGACGGTCGGCCTGAACTGCGCGCTCGGCGCGGCACTGATGCGCCCGTATGCGGAGGAGCTGTCGAAGATCGCCGACACCTTCGTCTGCATCTACCCGAATGCCGGCCTGCCGAACCCGATGAGCGACACCGGCTTCGACGAAACCCCGGATGTGACCTCGGCGCTGCTGCGCGACTTTGCCGAAAGCGGCTTCGTCAACATCGCCGGCGGCTGCTGCGGCACCAGGCCCGAGCATATCCGGGCGATTGCCGATGTGGTCGCAACGATTGCGCCGCGCCAGTTGCCTGCGGTTGCGCCGGCCATGCGGTTGTCGGGCCTGGAGCCGTTCACCATCGACGACAGCTCGCTATTTGTGAACGTGGGCGAGCGCACCAACGTCACGGGTTCCAAGGCGTTCGCCCGCCTGATCCTCAACGAACAGTACGACGAAGCGCTGACGGTGGCGCGCCAGCAGGTCGAGAACGGCGCCCAGATCATCGACATCAACATGGATGAAGCGATGCTCGATTCGGTCGCCGCCATGACGCGCTTCCTGAACCTGATTGCTTCCGAGCCGGATATCGCGCGCGTGCCGATCATGATCGATTCGTCGAAATGGTCGGTGATCGAAGCGGGCCTGAAATGCGTGCAGGGCAAGGCGATCGTCAACTCGATCTCGATGAAGGAAGGCGAGGCCGAATTCCTGCGCCAGGCATCGCTGTGCCGGCGCTATGGCGCTGCCGTCATCGTCATGGCCTTTGATGAGAAGGGCCAGGCCGATACCTACGAGCGCAAGATCGAGATCTGCAAGCGCGCCTACGACCTGCTGGTGGCGCAGGTGGGGTTTCCGCCGGAAGACATCATCTTCGATCCGAACATCTTTGCGATCGCAACCGGCATCGACGAACACAACAATTACGCGGTCGACTTCATCAATGCGACGCGCTGGATTCGCGCCAACCTGCCGCATGCAAAGATCAGCGGCGGCGTCTCCAATGTCAGCTTCAGTTTTCGCGGCAACGATCCGGCGCGCGAAGCGATTCATACGGTCTTCCTGTATCACGCGATCCAGGCCGGCATGACGATGGGCATCGTCAACGCCGGCATGATGGGCGTCTACAGCGAACTCTCGACCGAATTGCGCGAGCGGGTCGAGGACGTGGTGCTGAACCGGCCGGTGGCGCCCGGCGGCAATCCGGGCAACCTCAGCGCCACCGAGCGCATGATCGAATTCGCCGGCACCCTGAAAGCCGGCGGCAAGAAGGAAGAAGAAACCCTGGTCTGGCGCGAAGGCACGGTGCAAAAACGCCTGGCGCATGCACTGGTGCACGGCATCACGCAATGGATCGTCGACGACACCGAGGAAGCACGGCAGGAGTTGCTGGGCAACGGCGGCCGGCCGATCCATGTCATCGAAGGCCCGCTGATGGATGGCATGAACATCGTCGGCGACCTGTTTGGTCAGGGCAAGATGTTCCTGCCGCAGGTGGTGAAATCCGCACGCGTCATGAAGCAGGCGGTGGCCCACCTGATTCCCTACATCGAAGCCGAAAAACTGCTGGAAGAACAGCGCACCGGCATCGCCGCCAAACCGAAAGGCAAGATCGTCATTGCCACGGTCAAAGGCGACGTGCACGACATCGGCAAGAACATCGTCTCGGTGGTTTTACAGTGCAATAATTTCGAAGTCGTGAACATGGGCGTGATGGTGCCGTGCTCCGAAATCCTGGCGCGGGCCAAGGCTGAGAATGCCGACATCATCGGCCTGTCCGGCCTGATCACGCCGTCGCTGGAAGAAATGGCCTACGTTGCCAAGGAAATGCAGCGCGACCCATACTTCCGGATGCTG
>JANXSS010000234.1 GCA_025356535.1 Herminiimonas sp. | reverse complement strand
CGAATGAACACGTCGATATTGTCTCAGACCGGAGCGTTGGCGGAAACAGTAAGTCGTTAATTAATCAGTGCTTCCCTAGGCAATCGTCAACACCGCGATGTCTTCTTCAAGAGCGCGCTGACACGCAAGGGTCTGCAGGCGATGATCGACGATCCCGCCGCCAAGCCCGAAAACAAGCAGGTCGCGCAAAAGCTGCTGGATGATCCGCTGTTGTTCGGATTGCTGGACAATGCAAAGCACGGGCATTCCAGCAACTGGAGAAAGAGTGCTGACGATGGCAAGATCGGCGCCGGTGACATCGATGCCTTCCTGGCCCATTCCACCACGAAGGGCAAGGAGCCGCCACCGCTGCCACCGACCCGCACGGCCACTACGCCCGAAGGGATCGCTGCCACCAGCGACATGGCGGCCGGCGAGGTTGATGATCCGGCGCTGAAAAAGAAAAAAGGCGGCGGGCTGAGCAATTTCTTCCACGCGCTCGGGAACATCGTCCTGAAGGTCGGCGCGATGGCATTGCACGTTGTATCCGGCGTATTGAGCGTCCTGGGCAAGATTCCCATCATCGGCGAACTGGCCATACCCCTGACGATGGCAACCGAAGCGGCTGCAGGCGGCCTCGACGTTGCACGCACGGCACTCAACGGCGGCGACGTGAAGCATGCCCTGGAGATGATGGCTCTTGGTGTCGCCGGTTCGGGGCTTGCGGCAGTCACCTTGCCGGGCATGGGCGCAGCAATGCTGAAAGGCGCGGAAAAGGTAGCAGAGACGACCACCGTCAAGGCCGTCGAGACTGCCGCCGAAAAGGGCATTTCGACAGCAGTGACCAAAGGCGCTGAAAAAGCCGGCGAAAAAGGCGTCATGACGGCTACGACCAGAGCCGCTGAACAAGGCAGCGAACGGATCGCCGAGAAAAGCATCGAAACCGAAGCCAGGGAAAAACTGGAAGAGGAACTTGTCTATACCGCGTTCAATGAAGCCGCGAATGCAAGGCAAAGCCATCAGCAGGCCATGCAGCGGCAACAGCTGGAGGCCATGCAAAACGGCGGTGGCGCAACGCAGTTCCAGGCCATGATGCAGCTCCAGGAGATGGAGCAGCAGCAGGAGCTGGCCAGCATCGCGGCACAGCGTCAGGCAGTTGCAGCGCAAGCGGCAAGCGCGAAGGCGATCGGCGGCGCAGCAGCGCCTGCCTCGTTCGAAACCATGGCACCGGCACCGGCACCGGCAGCGCCTGCTGCCTGAAACAACTGAAAGCCCGGCAAAAAGGTGCCGGGCGTACTGCGACGCAAAGGCAGCACCCAATGAAAAGCGCCATGGCATCTTGCTGCCATGGCGCTTTTTATTCGTAACGCGGCGCGGCCTGTGACTGCGAGGCCGGCCCCGTCGCGGATTACCCGCCGTTATTTGACAACGGCCACCAGTGACCGTTTGCCGCCCTTGTAGGTGTACAAGGTCAAGGTGCCGTCCTTGATGTCGCCCTTGTCGTCGAACGCGATGTTTCCGGTCACGCCCTTGTGCTGGATCTTTGCCAGCACCGGCAGGTATTTTGCTGGCTCGGCAGAGCCGGCCTTGACCATTGCATCGACCATCGTCATCACTGCGTCATAGACGTAGGGCGCGTAGATCTGGATCGGCGTAGTGAATTTTTTTGCATAGGCAGCCTTGAAATCCTCCATGCCTTTCTTCTGCGCTTCTTCGACGCCGCCGGCTTCGGCACATACCACCTGGCCATCACCCATGCCGTCGCCCGACAGGGTTGCCAGGGACTCGGTACAGATGCCGTCGCCACCCATGAACTTTGCATTGATGCCCAGTTGCTTCATCTGGCGCAGCATCGGTCCGGCAACCGCATCCATGCCACCGAAGAACACGACGTCCGGATTCTTGCCCTTGATTTTTGTCAGGATGGCGTTGAAATCGGTTGCCTTGTCGGTGGTGTACTCCTGCGCGACGATATTGACGGTGCCACTTTTCTTTGCACCCTTGATGAATTCTTCGGCGACGCCCTGGCCATAGGCAGTGCGG
>JANXSS010000221.1 GCA_025356535.1 Herminiimonas sp. | reverse complement strand
TCGCACTGTGCCCCTTGCTGACCGACGGCGCGATCGAGGCGCTCATGACGGCGGGCACCGAGGCGCAGAAACAGACCTTCCTGCCGAACCTGATCTCGGGCAAGTGGACCGGCACCATGAACCTGACCGAGCCGCAGGCCGGCTCCGACCTGGCGATGGTGCGCTCGCGCGCCGTGCCGCAGGGCGACGGCACCTACCGGATCTTCGGCACCAAGATCTACATCACCTACGGCGACCACGATATGGCCGACAACATCGTCCATCTCGTGCTGGCCCGCACACCCGATGCGCCCGAAGGCGTCAAGGGCATCTCGCTGTTCGTGGTGCCGAAATACCTGGTCAATGCCGACGGCACGCCGGGCGCGCGCAACGACGTGCAGTGCGTCTCGATCGAGCACAAGCTCGGCATCAAGGCCAGTCCGACCGCAGTGCTGCAGTTCGGCGACGCCGGCGGCGCCCAGGGCACCATGATCGGCGAAGAAAACCGCGGCCTGGAGTACATGTTCATCATGATGAATGCGGCGCGTTTTGCCGTCGGCATGCAGGGCGTGGGCGTGGCCGAACGGGCCTACCAGAAGGCGGTCGGCTATGCCAAGGAGCGGGTCCAGTCGCGCGACCTGGCCGGTTCGGCCGGGCCGGTCACGATCATTCATCAGCCCGACGTGCGGCGCATGCTCATGTCGATGCGGGCGCAGACCGAAGCGGCGCGGGCCCTGGCTTATGTGACGGCAGCCGCCTTCGACGCCGCGCATCATGGCGCGGATGCGCAGATGCGCCAGACCAACCAGCGCTTCTATGAATTCATGGTGCCGATCGTCAAGGGCTGGTCGACCGAGATGTCGATCGATGTCGCCTCGACCGGCGTGCAGATACACGGCGGCATGGGTTTCATCGAGGAGACCGGCGCGGCGCAGTACTATCGCGACGCCCGCATCCTGACGATCTACGAAGGCACCACGGCCATTCAGGCAAACGACCTGGTCGGTCGCAAGACGGTGCGCGACGGCGGTCAAATGGCGCGCGCCATCATCGCCCAGGTGCGTCTGACGCAAGTTGCGCTTGCCGGCCATGCATCGGCCGACCTGGTGGCGATCGGCAGCCAGCTGGCGGTGGCTTCGGTCGCACTGGAAGAAGTCATCGACTATGTGGTCGGCAACATTAAAACGGACATCAAGGGCGTGTTTTCAGGCAGCGTGCCGTACCTGAAGATGGCCGGCATCGTGCTCGGCGGCTGGCAGATGGCACGGGCGGCGCTGGCTGCACAGCAGCACCTGCAGGCAGGTAGCGGCGACGCTAGCTTCTACCAGGCAAAGATCGGCACGGCGCGTTTCTTTGCCGACCACTACCTGTCGCAGGCAGATGGATTACGCCAGGCGATCGTCCACGGCAGTGCAGGCGTGATGGCACTTGGCGAAGAACAGTTTTAATCGACTGCAATCCATGACGAGGCAGCCTGCGGGCTGCCTTTTTCATTTGAAATCTGCGCACCGGGCAGGCAAGTCAATTGATGCCTGAGGCGATTTCCACGTGTGCCGCCAACCGCCTGCGCTGATTTGACCTACACTTGCAGCGGAACTGCTTCGCACCGGCCACTCATGGAGGCGTCACATGGCATCTGCTACCGTAACCGCGTTTTCTGCAGCCGCAGCGGCGATGCGCACCTTGCGGACATGCTTCGCCGCGTTGGCTTGCCTCGGGCTGCTATCGATTCCGGGCGTCGGGCAGGCCGAAGGCGTCAGCAAGGCCGAATCGCGGGCGATTCAGGCCACCGTGCAAAGCCAGTTCGACGCCTTTGCCCGCGACGATGCGGTCGCTGCCTTTGCACTGGCCAGCACCGCCACACGCGCGCAGTTCGGCACGCCCGAAAAATTCATGACCGTGGTCAAGGCCCGTTACCAGCCAGTCTATCGCCATCGCGTTGCGTTTTTCACCGATGCCGAAAAGGTCGCCGGCGGTGTCGTCCAGAGCGTTCGACTGACGGATGCCGACGACCGTGTCTGGGTGGCCCTGTACCGCCTGGCGCGGGAAGCCGATGGAAAATGGCGCATTCTTGGCTGCGAGTTGCTGGAAACGACAAGCGTCTCGACCTGAGGGGCCGGAAAAATTTGCAGCTGGCCGTCCGGTCTGCGCTGCGTCAATACTGTACGCGGCATGTCTCCTAACGTGGTTTGTGTGACCGGCGCATGGTGCGCGGATTGCAGACACAGGAGAGCCTCATGGGACGAAAATACATCGATTGCCGGGACTTCCCCGGCGCCGTCAATTGCACCGTCGCCCTGAGCGCAGATACGGATGCCGAATTGCTGGAAGCCGCCGTTGAACATGGCGTGGCCGTGCATCATCACAAGGATTCGCCGGAGTTCCGCCAGCAACTGCTGCATCTGTTCAAGGAAGAGCAGTCACCGGGCGCCAGGCCAATGACTTCCGTCGCATAGCCGTACCCGGTCGTGCGATCTTGCCCGCAACGGGCTCAGCCGTAAGCGCCGCCTGTATAGAGCAGGTCGAAGGTGCGCGCAATTGCCGCAATAAGCAATGTGGTGCCGATGCCGAACGTGGCAATCACGATCAGGATCACGGTCCAGCCGGAATCGGACGGCCGCCCTGAGGTGGCGTTGTGCTCTGCGTCCCAGCGCTCATCCGGCGTCAGCCCGATGACCAGCGCGGCAATGAAGCCGGCAAACGCCGACAACGGAAAAAACAGCACGTACAGCCATGCGCGCCGGTCTTTCTTGCCATAAAGGTAGAAGCGGTGCGCGCCGAAGCTGCCCAGCAGGGCCGCCAGAAAGGTGGCAAGTGTCTTGTTCTTGTGTGCGGCAGTCATCAGGAGCTTTTCAGTGCAGTCAGGAGGGAAATGGCAGTCGCGGCCGGCAGCCGGGAAGTGCGGGAAGGCGCGCCAGTGTGCATCAGGCGCTGCAACGATGCAATCCCGACATGCCGACGCGCTTGCGCCGCAATTGCCTGCCTGCGGCGCGCCGGGCATATATGTTGATCGAGGTTGCAGGAGGGTGCTGTTTTGCGCTATAATTTGCGGCTTTTTCCGTCTCAGCAAACTTTTTTGGATACAACATGGTCGTCATTCGTTTAGCCCGGGGAGGCGCAAAAAAGCGCCCTTTTTTCAATATCGTTGCAACTGATTCGCGCAATCGCCGCGACGGTCGCTTCATCGAGCGTATCGGTTTCTACAATCCGGTCGCATCCGGCGCCGAAGAAAGCTTTCGTATCGTTCAGGACCGCCTGTCGTACTGGCAAGGCGTCGGCGCGCAATTGTCGCCAACCGTTGCACGGCTGGTAAATGCCGACGCAAAAAAAACCGTTGCTGCCTGATTCAGGCAACTGCTGTTTTCGCGGTAACGGAATAGCCTGATGCAACCCAGCGCAGACGGCGTACCGGTTCCGCAAGATCTGGTTCTTGTCGGTTATGTTTCTGGCGCCTACGGATTGAACGGCTGGATTCGCATCAAGCCCTACGCCAGTGACGCCGACGCGCTGCTGGCAGCCAAGACCTGGTGGCTCGACAAGCCGGCGCTGCACGATGTCGACATGATGCAGGCAAAAATGCACAGTGGCGACGTCGTGGCCCAGTTGATGGGGGTGGCGGGCCGTGAATCGGCCGAAGCCCTGCGCGGGACGGCGGTGCATGTCTCGCGGGCGCATTTTCCTGCACTTTCCGACGATGAATTCTATTGGGTCGATCTGATCGGCCTGACGGTGGAAAACCTGGAGGGCGAGTTGCTCGGGCAGGTGGCCGACATGATGGACAACGGCGCGCATCCGATCCTGCGGGTCAGTCGTGCGGCGGCAATGCCGGAAGGCGCAGCAAGCGTGGCGCCACCGGGCGAGATACTGATTCCGTTCGTCGACCGGTTCGTGCGCAGCGTTGACCAGCAGACGAAGAAGATCGTCGTCGACTGGGGCCTGGATTATTGAGCCCGGCGGGCAAGACGTGAGGACCTGAAGATGCAGTTCGACGTCATCACGTTGTTTCCGGAAATGTTTGCCGCACTGACGCAGGCGGGCATCACGCGCCGGGCTTTCGAGCAGCACCGATGCAGTCTGCAGTTGTGGAATCCTCGTGACTTCACCAGCGACAATCATCGCACCGTCGACGACAGGCCCTATGGCGGCGGACCGGGCATGGTCATGCTGGCAAAGCCGCTGGAAGCTGCAATCGGTGCGGCCAAGGCGCGCCAGGTGGCGGCAGAGCTGGCGCCGCCGCGAGTGGTCTACCTGTCGCCCCAGGGCCGGCCACTGACGCATGCGCGCGTCATGCAGTTGCGCTGCGAGCCGGGGCTGGTGCTGCTGTGCGGCCGCTACGAAGCGATCGACCAGCGCTTGCTGGAGCGCTGCGTCGATGAAGAAATAAGCCTGGGCGACTTCGTGTTGTCGGGTGGCGAGCTGGCGGCAATGGCGTTGATGGATGCGGTGATACGGCAATTGCCGGGTGTGCTGAACGACGACGCCTCGGCCGTCGAAGACAGTTTCGTCAACGGCCTGCTGGATTGTGCGCACTACACGCGTCCGGAGACTTATGAAGGCATGGCGGTGCCGCCGGTACTGCTGGGCGGCCATCATGCGGAGATCGTCCGATGGCGCCGGCAGCAGATGCTGGCAGCCACCGCTGCGAAGCGGCCGGACCTGCTGGCAACAGCACGCGCGGCCGGCTTGCTGGACCGCTCGGATGAACAGTTTTTAAGCAGTCTGCAGTAGATTTACGGGCAGTTGCCGCAACCGCGGCGCTGCATGGTTAACCCCATCCTCTGCCGGGCAACAAGGTGCGCATTGCACCGGGCGCCGGCAAGATGGTTTCTGGAGTTGAAAATGGATCTGATCCAAATACTGGAACAAGAAGAAATCGCAAGGCTGGGAAAGAACATTCCCGACTTTGCACCGGGCGATACCGTCATCGTCAGCGTCAATGTCGTCGAAGGCACGCGCAAGCGGGCGCAGGCGTATGAAGGCGTGGTGATTTCACGGCGCAATCGCGGCTTGAATTCGAACTTCATCGTTCGCAAGATTTCATCGGGCGAAGGCGTCGAGCGGACGTTCCAGCTGTATTCGCCGATGATTGCATCGATCGAAGTCAAGCGTCGCGGTGATGTGCGTCGCGCAAAACTGTATTATCTGCGGGAGCGTTCGGGTAAATCGGCGCGGATCAAGGAAAAGCTGCCGAATCGTCGGGTCGCTGCAAAGCAAGCTGCAAAATAAGCACGCGGGCATTGCATCGAAATGGAAGGCACCCCAGGGTCGAGCCGTTTCCTTAATCTGTTGAAATAAAATGGGGTGTAGCCTACAATCAAGGGCATACACCCCATTTTTCTAGGCGGATACCTGACCAAGAAATCTTCCCCAGAGGCCATGCCCGGGATCGATCAGTCGGAAGCCGATTTCATCGCAGTCATCGAACTCCACGCCCAGGAGCATGCGGCGAAGGAGAGCGCCCGTATCCCGGCTGCGTTCGAAGGCATCCAGGTGAATTTCTGCAAGACGCCCGACTGCGTGAATTTCGGAGTCCCGGAGGACGACGATGGCGTCAAGTGGTCCCGCGACCCGGCCAAGACTCGCCGATACGCCAAGGTCAGCGCCGGCAAGGACTATCCGCACCTACGCTGCAACGCCTGCAAAGCAAGCTTCCCCCTGAAAAGCAACGAGGGCATTGCCCAGGAGGTCGCTCGGCTCGCAGGAGAGGCCAAGGCAGACATCTGCTGCCCCGACGAGTCTTGCTCGAACCACGGCTTCCCTGTTGGCCTCGGCAAGCCGCTCTACTCTTCGTTCGGCAAGACCGCCATCGGGTCGCCGCGTTGGAAGTGCATGGCATGCTCGAAGACTTTCTCCGCTCCCAAGACCGCCACCCACCGCCAGCGGCAAAGCCACAAGAACAAGCTCATCTTCACGCTGCTGGTCAACCAGATGGCCATGCGGCGCATCTGCGAGGTCGCAGAGATTGGCCCAAAAGCCCTCTACGACAAGATCGACTTCATCCATCGCCAGTGCCAAGCCTTCGCGGCGAGCCGCGAGGCCATGCTGCCCAACCTGCCCATCCGCCGGCTGTATCTGGGCGTCGACCGCCAGGACTACGCCGTCAACTGGACGCAGCGGGACGACCGGCGCAACGTGGTGCTGTCGAGCGCCACCACCGTCGACAACGAAACCGGCTACTGCTTCGGCATGCATGTGAACTTCGATCCGAGCCTTGATCCGACTGCGGTGGAGCAGGACGCGCACGACAGCCTCGACTACCGGCTGTCGCCGCCGTTTCGCAAGCATGCCCGCGAATGGATGGAGTCGGACTACCGGGCGTCTGTGGCGCGGTCCGCGAAGCTCGTCCCGGGCGGGACCGTGGCCTGTTGACGATTGCCTAGAACTGATCCACTTAAAGCAATAAATTTCATCTAAATTTGACCCACGTGATTGAATCACCTGCTTAATGTTTGAGCAGGGAGACAGGGAGTGATCACAGTGGGCATGTTAGCCAAGATC
>JANXSS010000207.1 GCA_025356535.1 Herminiimonas sp. | reverse complement strand
CTGGCACAAGATTTTGGCCAAGCAGGGCTGGGTCGGCACCGGCTGGCCGGTCGAATACGGCGGCACCGGCTGGAGCGCGGTGCAGCGCCATATCTGGGAAGAAGAATGCGCCCGCGCCGGCACGCCGACGATCCTGCCGTTCGGCGTGAACATGGTCGCGCCGGTCATCATGGCTTTCGGCAATGAAGCGCAGAAGCGCCACTACCTGCCGCGCATCTTGAATTGCGACGACTGGTGGTGCCAGGGCTATTCGGAGCCCGGCTCCGGCTCCGACCTGGCTTCGCTGAAATGCCGCGCCGATCGCGAGGGCGACTTCTACATCGTCAACGGCCAGAAGACCTGGACGACGCTCGGCCAGCATGCCGACATGATTTTTTGCCTGGTGCGCACCGACTCCGGCGGCAGGAAGCAGGAGGGCATTTCCTTTCTCTTGATCGACATGCACACGCCCGGCATCACGGTGCGCCCGATCATCATGCTCGACGAAGACCATGAGGTCAACGAAGTCTGGTTCGACAACGTCAAGGTGCCGGTGCAGAACCTGGTCGGCGAAGAGAACAAGGGCTGGACCTACGCGAAATACCTGCTGGGTCACGAGCGCACCAACATCGCCGCCGTCGGTCGCGCCAAGCGCGAGATGGAGTTCCTGAAGCGCATCGCCGGCCGCCAGCAAAAGAACGGCAAGCCGCTGATCGACGATCCGCTGTTTTCGACCAAGGTCGCCAGTCTCGAGATCGAACTGATGGCACTCGAAGTGACGGTGCTGCGCGTGATCTCGATGGACAGCGCCAAGCGCGGCCCCGGCCCGGAAGCCTCGATGCTGAAAGTCAAGGGCACCGAAGTGCAGCAGCAGCTGACCGAACTGATGGTCGAAGCAGTCGGCCCCTACGGCATGCCGTTCGATCCCGAATACCTGCACGGCACGCATGAACACAGCATCAGCGACGACGACGACGCCGCGCCGCTGGCATCCTACTATTTCAATTTCCGGAAGACCTCCATCTATGGCGGCTCCAATGAAATCCAGAAAAACATCATTACCCAGATGATCCTGGGACTTTGAGGAGACACGCATGGACTTCAGCTTCAATCAGGATCAGCAACAGTTCTCCGACGCGCTGCGGCGCTGGGTCGACAAGGATTACACCTTCGAGCAGCGCAAGCACATCGTGCTCTCGCCCACCGGCACCTCCGATGCTGCGTGGAGCACACTGGCCGAACTCGGCATGACGGCATTGCCGGTGCCGGAAGCGCAGGGCGGCTTTGCCGGCACCGCCGTCGACATGCTGGTGGTGATGCAGGAAATCGGTCGCGGCCTGGTGGTCGAGCCGTATTTTGCGACCGTCCTCGGCGCGCAGTTCCTCAAACTCGCCGGCGGCCATGAAGGCCTGCTGGAGCAGGTGGCGACGGGCGAACTGAAACTGGCCTGCGCCATCGGCGAAAAACAGGCGCGCCACGATCTGGCCGACATCGTCACCACAGTCAGTCGCAACGGCGACGGTTTTCTGCTGAACGGCACCAAGACGGTCGTGATCCACGGCGCCCAGGCCGGCATGCTGATCGTCTCGGCGCGCAGCAGCGGCGGCCAGCGCGACACCGCCGGCATTTCGCTCTTCGTGGTGCCGGCAGACACCGCCGGCATGACGGTGCGCGACTACCGCACCATCGACAGCCAGCATGCCGCCGACATCACTTTTACAGGCGTGCAATTGCCGGCCTCGGCCCTGCTCGGACAGGAAGGCGCCCGCTGGGAAATCCTCGACGCCGCAGCCGACTACGGCATCACGCTCTTGTGCGCCGAAGCGCTGGGCGCGATGGAAGCATTGAACGCCGCCACGCTGGAGTACCTGAAGACACGCCAGCAGTTCGGCGTGCCGATCGGCAAATTCCAGGCGCTGCAGCATCGCATGGCCGACATGTTCATGCAACTCGAACAAGCCCGTTCGATGGCAACCTTGGCCGCCGTGAAGGTCGGCTCCGACGATCCGGTCGAGCGCCGTCGCACGGTCTCGGCAGCCAAGGCGCGCATCGGCCAGGCGATGAAATTCGTCGGCCAGCAGGCGGTGCAACTCCATGGCGGCATGGGCGTGACAAATGAGCTGCCGGCGGCGCATCACTTCAAGCGGCTGACGATGATCGAGGTGACGCTGGGCGACACCGACCATCACCTGGCCCGTTTCGTGGCGCAACCCGGCTTCAGGCAAGCCGCCTGAACGAAGCTGTTCGACCTTGACGAAGAAAGCAGGACATGGCGCAACCCATCACGCAATACAAGTGGTATTTCGAAGACATGGTAGTCGGCCAGGTGATTCCGGTCGGATCGAAAACCGTCACGGCCGAGGAGATCCATGCCTTTGCCGAGGCGTTCGACCCGCAGCCGTTTCACGTCGATCCGGAAGCGGCGGCAAAATCGATCTACGGTGGCGTCATCGCCAGCGGCTGGCATACCTGCAGCATGATGATGCGGCTGATGGTCGATAATTTTCTCAAGGATGCAGCCAGCATGGGTTCGCCCGGCGTCGACCAGATCCGCTGGATCAAACCGGTGCGCGCCGGCGACACCATTACCGTCAGCACCACCGCCGTCGATACGCGCCCGTCCGGCAGCAAGCCGGACCGCGGCGTGGTCGAGACCGAGTGGCGGGCCGTCAACCAGGATGGCGAGCTGGTGGCAACCGTCAAGGGCATGGGCATGTTCCTGCGGAGGCCCAATGCGTGAGATTGCGTCCCTCGATGAATTGAAAACGCTGGTCGGCACCGAAGTCGCCGTCTCCGACTGGGTCGAAATCACCCAGGACCGCGTCAACCGCTTTGCCGACGCCACCAGCGACCATCAGTGGATCCACCTCGATGTCGAGCGGTCGCGGCGCGACTCGCCCTACGGCGGCACCATCGCGCACGGCTTTCTGACGCTGTCGCTCCTGCCGATGTTCCTGGAGCAGGCGCTGGTGATGCGGGATGTGAAGATGGGCGTGAACTACGGTACCAACAAGGTGCGCTTTCCGGCCCCGGTGCCGGTCGGCAGCCGGTTGCGGGCACGGATTTTCCTGCTGTCGGTGGAAGACATCGCCGGCGGCGCGCAGGTGGTCTGGCGCGTGACGATGGAGCGCGAGGGCGGCGACAAGCCGGTGTGCGTGGCCGAGTCGATCACCCGCCGCTATACCTGAACCACACAGGGCGCCCCACCGGCGCCCGTCGCAACGCAAAACGGCTGCAGCGGCATCACCGCGCAGCCGTTCCCATTTCCGATGCCTGAGGCTTAACGCTTCTGGTACTGGGTCGCCCCGAACAGCGTCTCGCGCGACTTGTCGTCGGTGATCGGCTTGCGCAAGGCGGCCAGCACCTCGACACCGCGCACGACGGCAGGACGGGCCGCGATCTCGTCGAACCAGCGCTGCACGTTTGGAAATTCGGACAATTCCACGCCCTGGTTCTTCCACGAACGCGTCCACGGAAAGGTGGCGATGTCGGCAATCGTGTAGGGGTCGCCGGCGAGATACGCCGCCTCGCCAAGCCGGCGGTCCATCACGCCGTAGAGGCGCTTGGCTTCATTCGTGTAGCGATCGACGGCGTAGGCGATCTTTTCCGGCGCATACATGCGAAAGTGATGCGCCTGGCCCAGCATCGGCCCGACGCCGCCCATCTGGAACATCAGCCACTGCAGCGTGGTAAAACGCTCGCGGTCGGTGTCGCCTAAAAACCTGCCGGTCTTCGATGCCAGGTACAGCAGGATCGCGCCGGACTCGAACAGCGCGATCGGTGCGCCGTCCGGGCCATCGGCGTCGACCATTGCCGGTATCTTGTTGTTGGGCGATATCTTCAGGAAATCCGGCGTGAACTGGTCCCCGGCGCTGATGTCGATGTGGTGCACCCGGTACGGCAGGGCGCATTCTTCCAGCATGACGTGCACCTTGTGACCGTTCGGTGTCGCAGTCGAATATACGTCGATCATGTTGTTCCTCGATTTACTGTCATCTTCGGCCTGGCTTCCTGCGCATGACCTCGCCCGCAACCGGCGGGCGCGTCATGGCGGCAAACTCAGGAGCGGGTGATCGGCAGCTCGATCTCCGCACCCGGAATGTCCATGTGCTTTGCCAGTTCCAGCTTTGCCACGGCATTGCGATGCACTTCATCCGGGCCATCGGCCAGGCGCAGCGTGCGGTTGCCCGCCCACATCGATGCCAGCGGAAAGTCGTCGCAGACCCCACCGGCGCCATGCGCCTGGATCGCCCAGTCGAGCACCTGTTGCGCGACATTCGGCGCCAGCACCTTTATCATCGCGATTTCGGATTTTGCATGCTTGTTGCCGACCTTGTCCATCATGTAGGCGGTCTTCAGGGTCAGCAGGCGCGCCGTGTCGATCTGGATGCGCGACTCGGCGATGCGCTCGCGCCAGACGCCCTGTTCGGAAATCCGCTTGCCGAAGGCAACCCGGGAGTTCAGGCGCTTGCACATCAGTTCCAGCGCCCGCTCGGCCACGCCGACGGCGCGCATGCAGTGGTGAATACGGCCAGGTCCGAGACGGCCCTGGGCGATCTCGAAGCCGCGGCCTTCGCCGAGCAGCAGGTTCGATACCGGCACGCGCACGTTCTCATAGACGATCTCGCAATGGCCATGCGGCGCGTCGTCATAACCGAACACCGACAGCGGCCGCTTGATGGTCACGCCTTTTGTATCGGTGGGCACCAGGATCATCGATTGCTGCGAATGGCGCGCAGCGTGCGGATCGGTCTTGCCCATCAGGATGAAGATCTTGCAGCGCGGGTCGCCGGCGCCCGAAATCCACCACTTGTGGCCGTTGATGACATATTCGTCGCCATCGCGCTCGATGCGGGTTGCGATGTTGGTTGCATCCGACGACGCCACGTCCGGCTCGGTCATGGCGAATGCCGAGCGGATCTCGCCGCGCAGGAGCGGCTCCAGCCACTCTTTCTTGTGTTCTTCCGAGCCGTAGCGCTCGATGGTCTCCATGTTGCCGGTGTCCGGCGCGCCGCAGTTGAAGACTTCAGGCGCCCAGCCGACCCGTCCCATGATTTCGCACAGCGGCGCGTAATCGAGGTTCGACAAGCCTTCCGGCGCGCGCACCGACTTCGGCAGGAACAGGTTCCACAGGCCCTGTTCACGCGCCTTTGGTTTCAGCGATTCGATGACCGTCGTGGGCAGCCAGCGGTTGCCTTTTTCGATGCCGTTGCGATTGATCTCTTCCTTGTAGGCTTTTTCGTTCGGATAGATGTGCGTATCCATGAATTTCAGGAGCTTGCCCTGCATTTCCTGGCAGCGTGGCGAATATTCGAATTCCATGATGTCTCCTCGTTGAATGCTGTTTTACTGCGGTGTGCATGCGTGGCCAGGTTCTTCGCGCCTGGCCTGTTCTTTAGGGTTCAACCGGCCTGCGTCGACGCTTCGCCGGAGGCATAGCGCCAGCCCATCTCGGCCATCGGCCGCGCCGCCTTGCCGGCTTTTAACGCCTGCGCGCTCGAGGCGGTGCCGTCGACATAGCGCTTCATGATGCCCTGCAGGATGCCGGCCATGCGGAACATGTTGTAGGCCAGATAGAAGGCAAGGTCTTCGCGGCGCAAGACGCGCCCGGTGCGTTCGCAATACTGCGCGATGTATTCGGCCTCGGTCGGAATGCCGAGCGCCTTGACATCCACGCCGCCCAAGCCGCGGAACTGGCCCGGCGGAATGTGCCAGCTCATTAGGTGATAGGAAAAGTCGGCCAGCGGATGCCCCAGCGTCGACAGCTCCCAGTCGAGGATCGCCAGGATCTTCGGCTCGCTCGGATGGAACATCATGTTGTCGAGCCGGTAGTCGCCGTGCACGATGCTGGTCTCGTCGCCCGGCGGTATGTTTTTCGGCAGCCATTCGATCAACTGATCCATCGCCGGAATCGACTCGGTCTCGGAAGCCTTGTACTGCTTGCTCCAGCGCTCGATCTGGCGGCCGAAATAATTGCCCGGCTTGCCGAAGGAAGACAGCCCGATTGCCGCATAGTCGACCGTGTGCAGCTGCGCGACCACGCGGTTCATCTCGTCGTAGTAGGCGGCCCGCTCGTCGTTGCGCATGCCCGGCAGCGACTGGTCCCACAGCACGCGCCCTTCGACGAACTCCATGATGTAGAAAGCGCGGCCGAGCAGCGCCTCGTCGGTGCACAGCGCATACTGGCGCGCGGCCGGAAAGCCGGCCCGGTTCAGGGCGTCCATGACGCGGAATTCGCGGTCGATCGCATGCGCCGACGGCAGCAGCTTCGCCGCCGAGCCCGGCTTGGTGCGCAGCACGTAGCTGCGCCCGTCGGCGGTGAGCTTGAAGGTCGGGTTGGACTGGCCGCCCTTAAACTGTTCGATGGCGATCTCGCCCGAATAGCCTTCGACGTTTGCGCGCATGTATTCCTGCAGGGCGCCGAGGTCGATTTTCTGGCGGTCGGAAACGGGCATGGTGCCCATGAATTCTTCGTACATCACGTCTCCTGCCGGTGCAAGCCACCGATTTTGCCTGCGTTGCCTGGATGGCGTGCAGGTCGTTTCTTGTCCGCGTATCTTACAGCAAGGATGCGCACGGTCGTACTATTTGCAGCCTGTGTTTTGCACGGCACCGAAAACCCGTCAGCGGTAGCGCGCCGGGCGTTTTTCCAGGAACGCTGTGATGCCTTCCCTGGCGTCGCGATGATGCAGGCTCTCGACGAAACTGTGACGTTCCGCTTCGAAGTGTTCGCCCAGGCTGTTGTGCTGCGCCTCGCCGACCAGCACCTTGATGCGTTCGACCGCGTTGGGCGACAGGGCAGCGAGGTCGTCGGCCCAGGCCAGCGCCG
>JANXSS010000344.1 GCA_025356535.1 Herminiimonas sp. | reverse complement strand
CAGCTTCAACCCGATTCAGTTCATTAACCCAGTGTTGCACTTGGTACTTGAAACCGCCAAGGTTATTGTTGACGGATCGGCGCAATACCAATGTATTCCTTCTAATCAATTTGACGGCTAGGTCGAGATATTCTCTATCGTAAGCACGAGAATTTCGACTCACGTTGAGCGCGCCGGTAACCGACGTCTGTGCGCGATTTAACATTTGGAATGCATTGGCCATGAGTGCTGTTGCCGCAACAATTCGTTTTGAAGAACGACACATCCTTCAATGTATTCCCGCTATGCCTTTCTCTCCATGAACGCAGCAATGCGAAACTCACGATTAAATTCGTTGTAGAAACACATATCGGCTATTTTCACAGAGTCAATACTGCTAATATGGCATCCTTCATTTAAAGGAGTCAGCATGTCAAACATGACGAGCGTTAAGTCCGCACTCGACGCGGAAATCAAGCATGCAAAAGAAGGCATCGCTTTTTATTCAACGCGCATTGCAACGCTGGAAAAAATGATTCAGCAGCTCGATCAACTCGATGGTGCACGCGAAGGCGGTGCTACGGGCAAGACCGGTGGCAAGCGAAAATACACGCGTTCGGCAAAAGGTGGTGCTGACATGTCGACGACGGACGATGGCGCCGACACATCGGCGGGCGTTTCCAGCGGACGCTATGCATCGAAGCTGCCGGCAACCACGGCGGCGTTCTGGACGAGTCTGCTCTCTGAGACTCCGATCTCCAACAAGGACATCATCAAGGCTGCAATTGCTGCATTGAAGATCCGGCCAAGTCCGGCAGACCTGAAAAAACTCAAGCAGCGCCTCGCCAATGCGATCACCATCATGACCAAGGATGGAACGATGATGAGCGAAGGCACCGGCCGGGCGCGCCGCTTCTTTGTCACCAAGACGTAGTTCGACGCGCAGCAACGGCGCTTCATTCGCGCGCCGGCAACTGCACCCCAAGGATCATTGCGCGGGGTAACGCCATGTGCGGACGGTTTGCCCAGAGTCAGTCAGCCCAACGATATGTGCATGCACTCGACTGGCCACAAGCAGTCGTGCACAGCCAGGCGCCGGAGCGATTCAATGTCGCGCCCGGCATGTACCGCCCGGTGTTTCACGTCGATGCCGATAGCGGCGCACACCTGGTCGACGATCTGCACTGGGGCTACCAGGCGTCCTGGGCAGTCGGCAAGCTTCCCGTGGCAATCAATACGCGGCTTGAGAAAATCACCGGCAAGTACTGGTCCCGCCTGCTCAAGGCCGGGCGCGCAATCGTCGCCGCCGATGGCTGGTACGAATGGACTGGCGAAAAAGGCAACAAGCAACCCTGGCACATCCACCGCGCCTCGAACGAGCCGGTCTTCATGGCGGCACTCGGCAGTTTCGGTGCGATCAGCGAGAACAACAAGGCAACTGCCGGATTCACCATCGTCACCGCTGACGCCCTGGGCGGCATGGTCGACGTACACGATCGACGCCCGGTCGTACTTTCTGCCCAGGACGCACTGCTCTGGATGAACCCCGCCTTGCCACCGGCAGCGGCCGAACAGCTCGCACGCACGCAGGCGCTCGGCCCGGATGCTTTTGCATGGCATCCGGTGAGCAAGCTGGTTGGCAACGTGCGCAACGACGGGCCGGAGCTGGTGCGCCCGCTTGAACCGAACGGCCGGGATACCCATACCTGAGATCGCCGCCGGCGCGATGAGCGCACGGCTGCGTGCCGGCATCTGCCGTATCAGTGACGTGGATTGCTTCCCAGACTCGCCGCTACCGTGCATACGCAAGGCGCTGCAGGGCCGGTGCCGCAAATTGCGGCACGCGGATTTTTCACGCCGCCAGCGTATCGACCTGCTGCAGCCAGCACACCAGGTCATCCGACACCAGCGGTTTGCTGAACAGATAGCCCTGCGCCTTGTCGCAGCCCATGCGTCGCACCACCTCTGCCTGTGCCGTTGTCTCGATACCTTCAGCCACGGTATCCATACCCAGGCTGTGCGCCACACGCACCGTCGCCTCGATCAGCACGCGGTGATGCGCGCTGGTGTCGGACTGGCTCACGACCGAGCGGTCGAGCTTGACCGTGTCGACCGGCAGCAGGTGCAGGCAGGACAAGGAGGAGTATCCGGTACCGAAATCGTCGAGCGCCAGTTTCAGGCCGAGCGACTTCAATGCCGCGAGATGCTCGCGCATGCGCTCGTCCTGCGCCGCCAGGCTTTCGGTCACTTCCAGCTGCAACTGCGCCGCCGTCATGCCAACAGACGCCAGGATCTGTGCCACGCGCACCTTCAGGCCCGCCTCGGCAAGCTGGGCGCGTGAGAGGTTGACCGCCAGCAGTCGCGGCGCCAGCGTACCGAGGTCCCTCTGCCATTGCATGAAGTCGCCGCATGCGGTTTCCAGCACGAAGTCGCCGAGCGCGCCGATCAGGCCGCTTGCTTCGGCAACCCCGATGAATTCGACCGGCGGGACGATGCCGCGCACCGGATGACGCCAGCGCACCAGCGCCTCGACACCGGCGCTGCGGTCGACACCGCCATCGGGCAGCAGCGCCAGCACAGGCTGATAGACGACAAAAAGTTCGCGCTCGACCAGCGCCTTGCGCAGTTCCGCTTCGGTGCCACCGCGCTGTTCGGCGCGCTCGCGCATGCCGGGGTCGAAAATGGCGTGCCGGGCGCCGCCGGCGCGTTTTGCTTCGACCATGGCGATGCTGGCGTTTTGCAGCAATACGTCGGCATTGCCGGTCGTCTGCGAGGCCATCGCCACGCCGATGCTGACGTTGCAGGTGATGTCGTAGTGCTCGGTACCGTACGGCACCGCCAGTACGTCGAGCATCCGCAGGGCCACGCTTTGCACATCATCGAGTCGGCGCATGCCGTCGAGGATGACGACGAATTCATCGCCGCCGATGCGTGCGGCGACCTGTCCGTAACCGCATGGCACACTGATGCAATCCTGCGGGCGCAGGGTCGAGCGCAGTCGCTCGGCCATCATCGCCAGGACGGTGTCGCCGGCAGCATGGCCAAGCGTGTCGTTGATCTGCTTGAAGCGGTCGCAGTTCATGAACAGCACCGCAAAGCCGAGGCCGATTTCTCCGGGCGGGCGCGCCATCATGCGCTGCAGCTGCTCGCGCACGGCTGCCCGATTCGGCATCTGCGTCAGGTGGTCGATCCGTGCGGCATCATGCAGGCCACGATTGCGCTCCTGCTCTTCGCGCTGCGCTTCCAGGGTGGCGTCGGCCAGCACCACCATCAGGCGCGCACCGTCGACTTTGAGCAGGCTGATCGACAGTACCTGCGGCGCGGTGCGGGTCGTCGATGCAGCACCGAGCGCAATGCGCAGGCCATCGCAGACAACGCCCATCGGCGCATCGAAGTCGGCCACGAGCAGCCGAAGCTGCGGCGCCACGGCGTCGAGGACGACGAAAAGGTTGTCGAGATTGCCCTCGGAAGACAGTGGCATGAGCAGTTGCGCTGCCATCGGATTGAGCATCTCGACGGCGCCCGTCATCGTGGACTGCACCAGGCCGATCGGCGCCCGATACAGGAACTGGATCAGGGTTTCATAACTGTCGCTTGTTTCACTTGCCATGTGCGGCTGTCTTCCGGTTCAAATTGTGTGCCAGGCTTACGTCGGCTTCCAGATCTCGATGCAGTTGCGCCCGTGCGCCTTGGCTGCATAGAGCGCCTGATCGGCCCGCTTCATCAGCGCATCCAGGCCGTTGACGCTGGCGTCCAGACTGGCGATGCCGCCGCTGACGGTGTAGCTGATGGGCACACCGTCGACCTCGACCGGCTGCGAGGCGACCTGCCGGCGCAGGCGCTCGGCAACCACGCGGGCCGCATCGATGCCTGTCGACGGCAGGATGACCGCGAATTCCTCGCCACCGATCCGCGCGACGATGTCGACCTGCCGGAAGGTGGCTGTCAGCGTTTCGGCCAGGTGGCGCAATATTATGTCGCCCACAGGATGGCCGTGGCTGTCGTTGATTTTCTTGAAATTGTCCGCATCGAAGAAGATGAGCGACATCTCGCGTGGCGAGCGCCGCACCCGCTCGAGCTCGAGTTCGGCCGCCTCGAAAAATGCCCGCCGGTTTGAAATCCCCGTCAGGTGATCGCATGAGGTGGCGATGCGATGCTTCTCGCTGGCTTCGCGCTTGTCGCTGATGTCGCGAATGACCAGGCAGTAGGACGGCTCGTCCATGCCGGCTTCAAGGGGCGTCGCGGTGGCGGCTTGCGACGCCGGCTCCGCTTGCCGGTCGTGCCGTTCATGCAGTGGCGTGATCATGGTACTGGCCCAGAAACGGCTGCCGTCGGCGCGCTTCCGATAGCCTTCGTCAAGGCTCCAGCCGTTCTTGTCGGCGTCGTGCAGGCGGTCCATCATGCCGTCCGCAGTCAGCGCGTCGGCCGAATAAAAGACCGAATACGGTTGACCGATGATGCTGCTGTCGAAACCGGTGACACGACCGACGCTGGCATTCCAGTTCTGGATATTTCCTTGCGGGTCCAGGCCCACCAGGACATAGTCGCTGATGCCGGTCAGGATTGCATTGAACCAGGCTTCGTTCTGCTTGAGTTGCCGTTCACGGCGCACCTGCAGGGTGACGTCCGAGAGCACCGCCATGAGGCGCTCGTCGTCGAGTTTCAACAGCGTCAGCGACAGTACCTGCGGATCGGACTTGCCGGCCGTGCCGGCGGTCAACTGGATGCGCAGGGCGTCGCACACCATGCCCTGCGGCTTGTCGAAATTGGTGCAGAGGAAGCGCAACTCCGGCGCCACGGTTTCGAGCACCGTAAGCAGGTTGCTCAGGCCGCCATCGCGCGACAGCGGCATGAGCAATTGCGCGGAAATCGGGTTGATCATTGCGATCTCGCCATCCATCGAAGTCTGCGCCAGCCCCACCGGCGCCAGGTACAGGAACTGGATCAGGGCTTCATAATCGTCGTCGATTGTGCTCATCGTAGCGCGGCTCAGGCCGGCCGCTGCACGAGCACGTAGCGCATCTTCAGGTGCGATCCCGCCAGCAGGCGCAGCTGCACCTTGACCGGCCGCATGCGCAGCGTCAGGACGTAATCGATGGTGGCGTCGAGCGCGGCATCACCGTTGGCGGCTGCATCCTCGAATCGCTGCGCCACCATGAAATTGTTCATGCACGGTGCAACGGTGGTGAAAAGCGGAAAGCCGAGCACCCGCTGCGGCGACAGTCCGGCACAGCGTTCTTCGAAACTGTTATAGCGATGCACGACGGTCGCGGCGTCGAAGCCGATGACGCCGAATTCGAGGGTGTCGAGCTGCGCCGCGTCGAACGCATCGAGCTGCGCGCCAAGGTCAGGTGCGTTGAATTGCAAGTTTGATGAGCCTGTCATGTATTGCTGCTCCGGTGGTCTGGCATGCGTGTGCAGGCCAGACATTTCGTCGTAGGCACGCAGCAACGGCAATGCAAGGCGACACGGCAAATGATTGCCGCATGCGCGAGCCCGGGTGGTCGCCGTTTCGTCTGCGTGTGGATAGAATGCTTTTATAGCACGACAATTTGATAATTGCATTTAAGAAATGTGAGACTCGTGAAAGCACGCCGTATCTGTCGTATCAAACGCACACTTGCGGCTGGCTTTTTCTAACCTTCGCCTGGAACCGAGCCCAAGCCGGCGTCCCTGTCGCGCACCGCGCTTGCCTTGGTCACGCCGGGATGCGCACCGGTAGGTTGGTGCCGGCGCGCATCGGGCGGCCACCGGCGGCGCTGTCCTCGCGCCGATGTAAAAACGGCAATGGATCGTAATGTTTGTCAGCGCAGGTAACTGCGTGGCGCTGTTCGGACAACCGTTATGCTATGCGCGCGGCACCGCCGTCCGATAGGCTGACTGATGCGTCAATGACGGCCTGCGATCAAACAGGATAATTCTTGGACACTGTAATCACGCCCCCTTCCCTGCCACGGCGTCTGCTGGCAGGCATTGGCTCGGACTTCCGGCAAGCCGCCGATTCCGCGACGCCGGTGCCGCAACGCTGCAAGGCCGTCCTGCGCCTGCTGGCGCTGCTGTGTGCCGCCGGCCTGCTGGTATTGATCCTGTATGCGTTGCTGCTCATACCGTTCACGCCCAGCATCGCCGACCTGCGAAAAGCCAAGACCGAAAAACCGTCGGTCGTGATCTCCGTCGACGGCCAGCGCCTGGCGGTCTTCAAGCGCTTCAATCGCGAGTGGGTGCCGCTGGCGCGCATTTCGCCGCAGGTGGTGCAGGCACTGGTGGCAACCGAGGACAACCGCTTCTACGCGCATCACGGCGTCGACTTCTACCGGCTCGGCGGGGCCGCCTTGCGCAGCCTCACCGGCCATCTGCAGGGTGGCTCGACCATTACCCAGCAGCTGGCGCGCAACCTCTATCCGGAAGAGATCGGCCGCTCGCGCTCGCTCGGGCGCAAGATCAAGGAAACCATCACCGCCTTCAAGATCGAGCATGCCTTCACCAAGCAGGAGATCCTTGAAACCTGGCGGTTTCAAGTACCAAGTGCAACACTGGGTTAATGAACTGAATCGGGTTGAAGCTGTAACCGTTGAATGTGTTCAGTATAAACAGCCAGAGGAGTTCGAAATCCCAGGGTCTGGCGCGGGCGGGTATTGAGCGACAA
>JANXSS010000060.1 GCA_025356535.1 Herminiimonas sp. | reverse complement strand
CGCAGAACTGGCAGACCGCCGTGTCCCGATCTTCCTCGCGGCCGGACCACAGATTGCATCCGGCAAATCGGCAGAACACGGCAGGACGACCGGCATTGGCGCCTTCGCCTTGCAGCGTGTAGAAAATTTCCTTGACTGCGTAAGTCATGGTCAAGCGCCTTGCACGGGACGCGGCAGGATGGGGAACGGAAGATCGGACATGAAGGGAATGACGGTCGGGAGTCAGGATGGCGAAGCCAGGACGGCAAAGCCGGGGAGTATCGGTCTAAAGGGCCGCCTGGACAACGCTGGTCGAGGGGACGTCCAGGGGCTTCAGCAGTTCCTGCAGGTCGTTTTCGGTGAACAGCGGCTGCTTGCGGCCTTGCGCGCCGCTGTACATGCTCTCGGCCAGTGCAGCCTTGCGCTCCTGCAGCGCCAGGATGCGTTCCTCGATGGTGCCTTGCGCCACCAGCTTGATCACCCAGACGCTCTTGGTTTGACCGATCCGGTGGGCCCGGTCGGTGGCCTGGGTTTCGACGGCCGGGTTCCACCACGGGTCGTAGTGAATCACAGTGTCGGCCTGCGGCAGGTTCAATCCGACACCGCCGGCCTTCAGGCTGATCAGGAACAGCGGCACTTCGCCACTGGTGAATTGCGCGATCAGCTCATCTCGCTTCTGCGACTGGCCGGTGAGCTTGACCCACGACAGCTTGCGCGCCTTCAGCTCGACCTCGATCAGGCTCAGCATGCTGGTGAACTGCGAGAACAACAGCACGCGCCGCCCTTCGGCCAGCATCTCGGGCAGCATCTCCATGAGCTGTTCCAGCTTGGCCGATTGGGTCACCTTGCGCGCTGCCTCCAGCGGCACCAGGCGCGGGTCGCAGCAGACCTGGCGCAGCTTGAGCAGGGCGTCCAGCACGGTGATATGCGACTTCGCCAGGCCCTTTGCATCGAGCGCCTCGCGCACGGCTTTCTCGGTCGTCAGGCGAATGGTTTCGTACAGGTCGGCCTGCTTGCCTTGCAACTCGGCACGCATCACGGTCTCGATCTTGGGCGGTAACTCTTTGGCCACCAGGTCTTTGGTCCGGCGCAGCATGAAAGGCGTGATGCGATGGCGCAATTGCGCGAGCCGTTCGCTGTCGCCGTGCTTTTCGATCGGCGTGCGAAACAGTTTCTTGAAGCGCGTCTCGCTGCCCAGGAAGCCGGGCATGAGGAAGTGGAACAGGCTCCAGATTTCGCCGAGGTGGTTTTCCATCGGTGTGCCGCTGAGGCACAGCCGATGCCGGGTGACGAGCTGGCTCACGACCTGTGCGGCATTGGTACTGGCGTTCTTGATGTTCTGCGCTTCGTCGAGCACCACCAGGTGCCACTCGGTCTGCAGCCAGCGCTCGCGGTCGCGGTGCAGCAGCGAGTAGGGCGCAATCACTACATCGTGCTGGCTCATCTGGTCGGCTGCCGCATGGCGCTCCTGGCCGTGCAGCACAGCGTGCGCAGTTCCGGGCAGAAGCGGGCCGCTTCACGCTGCCAGTTGCCCATCAGGCTGACGGGCGCCACGATGAGGGCCGGTGCGGTCAGGCGCCCGGCGTCTTTCTCGACCTGGATGTGGGCCAGCGTTTGCACCGTTTTGCCGAGACCCATGTCGTCGGCCAGGATGCCGGCCAAGCCATGTTCACGCAGGAACTGGAGCCAGTTCAGGCCGAGTTGTTGATAGGGGCGTAACTCGGCGCGCAATGACGGGGGCAGGGCAATCACAGGCAGTTCGCTGCGGCCCTGCAACTGGTCCACCATCTGGCGCAACGCCTCGGCGCCATCCCATGCCACGCCGTCGCCGAGTGCCGAGCCGAGCCGCAGTGCGTCCAGTCTGGAAAGGCGAAGGGTGTCCTTGCCGAAGTCGTGCGCCCGATCGCCCACGAGATCGAGCAGGGCGCCGATCCAGGGGCGCAGCGCCTCGGTCGGCAGACGCAGGAATCCGCCGTCGGGCTGGGGCAGGAACACATACATCGCCAGTTCCGGAATGGCGGGCGCCTCGCTGTCGGAATCGTCTGCATCGGCGCCATCGGCGCTCAACTGGGCCAGCAGGTCGGGCAGCAACGGCAGGATGTTGTGACGCACGCCGTTGATTTCCATTCCCAGCGAGAGATCGAACCACGGCGACGTGCTGCCATCGTCGCCGGTGTTGCCCGGGGCATCGAGCGACACGTTCAGCGAATCGCCACGCGCAATCCAGCCATCGAGCCCGGCGTCGAAGCTGACTTCAAAACCAGCGTCGCGCAGGGCACTGCCGCCGCTGTCGACCCAGTGCAACCAGGGCTGCTGGCTGCGTTCGCCGGGGATATGGAAGTGGCCGTTCGGGTCGTCTGCATCGACAAGCAGGCCCAGCGTTTCCAGTCGCTCGATGAACCTGGCTTCCTGCTTCACATCGCGGTGCAGCAGGACGTTGACGCCCTCGCCGTCCGGCATCAACACGGCTGTCCTGCCATGCGACCAGAAGCCGTTCACGCCCTGGTAATCGAAGCGCAGGCGTGCGCACAGCAGGCCCATTTCGGCCACGCCGCTTTCCGCGACCGGGAGCAGGTGCAGGCGGGCGATCGGCTTCACGCCCTGCACCACGGCGGGCGACTTGAGTACGGGTGGCAGGGGCAGCCCGGCCAGTCGGGTCAGCAAGGCGGCCTCGTGTCGCTGGATCGCCTGCACCGGAAAGGGTGGCGCATCGAGCAATTGCCGCAGGTGCTCTGCGGGGACGCCGGCGGCCTGCACCGGGCCGCACTGGTGCCGTTGCAGGTCCAGGTACAGCGGCGGGTCGTTGGCAAACAGTTCGGCACCGGGAATGGGCAGGAGAGGGCGCAGCGCCCATTGCGTCTGTCCCGTCTCCGGCACGTCGGACATAGCCCAGTCCCACTTCAGCTCCATCGGCGCGCCCTGCGAGGCAGGCTGCATTTCCTTGCGTGGTCCGAGCATGAACAGGCGCCCGGTCTGCTGCGCGAGTTGCAGCGCGAGCGTGCCCGTGTGGCCTTCCAGCAGGCCCTGCAGGCCATCGGCGTGGTCGTAGCGGTCGCCGCCCATGCCACGCACCAGGCGCAACAGATCGCGGTCGGTGGCGCTGGCCGTGTCATGCAACGGCATGCCGGCATACACATAGCTCGGCACGCGTTTGGACTTGGCCCAGCCGCCTTTCAGCAGCGGACTGGACACGGCCACCTTGAGCGCCAGCCGGCGCTGCGAGGCGGTTTCGTCGATCGTCAGCAGATAGACATAGCGCTCGTCGCGCCCGGCTGTCTTGACGGACTCGGTGCCTGACTGCCCGGAGGCCACAGCGGTCGCGCCATGGGCCACGTCAAAGCTGTCGAGCCACTGGGTGACCTTGTCTTCGGCTGCCTTGCGCTGGATGTCCAGCACCACGCGGTGCACGGCTTCGGCATCGATCGGCAGTGCGCCAATGGCCGGTGTGCCAGCAATGCGTACAGCCGAGGTCTTGATCGCCGCCTTGAGGGTCAGTGCCGCAGCGTGCTTGCAACTGGGACCAACCGGGCAACTGCACGACGCTTGCCAGCGCAGCAAGCGCGCATTGCTGTCGATGTCGATGCGTACCGTTTGCGCGTAGGGTTGCCGGTCGGCGCCCTGGACCTTGCCTTCGATCTGCCAGAGCAAATCCCCCAGCGGGATCACCGACATGTCGAGCACCTTGTGTGCGTGGTACAGCGAAAGCCCTTTCAGCAAGGTGCTGACCGGGATCACGCGACTGAGGGACTGTTGATCGAGACAGAACTCGGGCGGCAGCACGACCGGAAACGACGCGCTCAACGGGGCGCGACGGAAAGTGCTGCAGCCGCGCTTTCCAGCACATGGCCGGCCTGCTCGTCGGCGTGGTACGAACTGCGCACCATCGCGCCGACCGCTGCATGGCTGAAGCCCATCTTGTAGGCCTCCTGCTCGAACATCTTGAAGGTGTCGGGGTGGACATAGCGGCGCACCGGCAGGTGCGATGTCGATGGCGACAGGTACTGGCCGATGGTCAGCATGTCGATGTCGTGGGCGCGCATGTCGCGCATCACCTGCAGGATTTCCTCATCGGTTTCGCCCAGGCCGACCATGATGCCGCTCTTGGTCGGCACGTTCGGGTGCAACGCCTTGAACTTCTTCAGCAGGTTCAGGCTGAACTGGTAATCGCTGCCGGGGCGCGCTTCCTTGTAGAGGCGCGGCGCGGTTTCCAGGTTGTGGTTCATCACGTCGGGCGGCGCGAGCTTCAGGATCTCCAGCGCGCGATCGTCGCGGCCACGGAAATCGGGCACCAGGATCTCGATCTGCGT
>JANXSS010000044.1 GCA_025356535.1 Herminiimonas sp. | reverse complement strand
GCGAAGGGCCGCTGGTCAGCTTCGTCAGCCAGTACAAGGCGCTGTCGCTCAGGCAGAACCTGAAGATCGTCACCGGCGGTGGCGCAAGCAACCGGGAAGGCGCCAACGTGTATCTCGATGGCGTCTCCAAGGCGACCGCTTCGGTGCGCATCATCAACCAGAGCGTGCTGTCGTCGGCGCTGAAGGTTGCACGCAAAAAGCTCGGTTTTGCGGAAGGCCGCGACCCCGACCTGGTTGCCCGCATCGATGCCGCCAAATTCACGCGCATGGATGCGGCGACGCTGCAGCGACAGGGCCTGGTCAAGCACGTGCTGGTCACCAATGCGCAAGTCGAGCGGGCCTTTGCCGGTTCGCCGGCAGCGCGCCTCGATGCGCCGTCGCTGGCGCGCCCCGACGAAGCAATGATCGACCTCTCGGTCGCCCTGGTGTCGGTGCCGACCATCGGGCGCAACCTACTGGGCGAAGCGGGCTGGGCGCGACTGCAGGGCCGGCTCGATCCGGGCGACCATGCCGTCATGATCGATTCACGCGGGCGCTACGGCGTCGTCGGTGACGATTTCATCCGCGGCGCGGTGCCGGACCGCCTGGCGCTGAAACAGGGCGCCCTGCCGATCGAAATCCGCGACCTCGACCTCGATCTGGTGCTGCCGGGAGGCGACGGCAAGCGCGCCGACGCGATGAAGATTTTCCGCATCATCAGCCAGTCCGGCCTGGACCCCTCGCAGCCGCTGGCGTTTTTCCTGCATGTCACGCGCAGCAAGGGCATCGTCTATCCGGAAAAGACCAGCCGCGATTTCGGTTTCGATTACCGCCTGCCGGCTGCCTATTACATCACCGCCCAGCCGGACAACAAGGGCTGGCTGGCGATCTGGAGCAGCCGCTGGCGCGACATCGCAGTGCTGCTCGGCGCACTGCTGCTGCTGTCGATCGCGCTGGCGATGCAGAAGTCTCTGGTGGCAGGCAAGCTGCGCCTGCTCTGGTTCCGGCGCGGCTTTCTGGCTTTTACGATTTTCTTCATCGGCTGGCATGCGCAGGCGCAGCTATCGATTGTCAACATGACCGGCGTGCTGCAGGCGCTGCTGCAGCAGCGCAGCCTGTCGTTTTTGCTCTACGACCCGATGACGGTCACGCTCTGGGCCTTCGTCGCCGTGTCGCTGCTGGTGTGGGGACGCGGCACATTCTGCGGCTGGCTGTGTCCGTTCGGCGCCCTGCAGGAAGTCACCGGCAAGCTGGCCCAGGCGTTGAAGCTGCCGCAGCTGATCATCCGGCGCCAGAGCGACGCCCGCCTGAAGCTGCTGAAATACGCCGTGCTGGCGATCATTCTTGCCAGCGCGGTTTTTTCGCCGTCGTTGACCGACAGCCTGGTCGAGATCGAGCCTTTCAAGACGGCGATTACCCTGAATTTCATGCGCTCCTGGCCGTTCGTGCTGTATGCCGGCGGTCTCTTGGTGGCGAGCATGTTCGTGTATAAATTTTTCTGCCGCTACCTGTGTCCGTTCGGCGCCGGCCTGGCGGTGCTGGGACGGCTGCGGCTGCTCGACTGGCTGCCGCGCCGCGCCGCCTGCGGCACACCCTGCCAGACCTGCCGCCATCGCTGCGAATACAAGGCGATCGGCCCGGACGGCGCGATCGGCTACGACGACTGTTTTCAATGCCTCGACTGCGTTGCGATCCACGAGAGCGACGTGCTGTGCGCGCCGCTGATCATGGAAAAAAAGCGCAGCCGGACGATTCCCATCATGCCGCTGGGCGGCACTTTGCAGGAGCACTGACTTGAAACGACGCAGCTTCATCCTGGCCGGCATCGGCGCCGCCGCAATCGGTGCTGCCCGTTTTCTGCCGGCGCCGGCCGCCGGGCAGCAGGCGCGCGGCGAGGATCTGGGCGATGGCCGGCGCCTGTACGCCGGCGCCGACCTCGCCTTCGGCACCACCATCGCGGTACAGGTGGCCCACGCCGATGCGGCCATTGCGACCCGGGCAATCGAGGACGCCCTGCAGGCGGCAAAAAACATCGATCACCTGATGAGCCTGCACCGCCCCGGCAGCGCCGTCATGCGGCTCAACCGCTCGCTCGCGCTACGGAAGCCGGATGCGCACCTGCAGACGGTGCTCGGCTTTTCCCAGCGCCTGTCGGCCTGCACCGATGGCGCTTTCGACATCACGGTGCAGCCGCTCTGGCTGGCCTACACCGCAGCAGCCGAATGCGGCGCGCTGCCGAGCGAGGCCGAACGCGCCGCCGCCATGGCGGCCACCGGTTACCGGCGCCTGCGACTGCAGGCCGACGGTGTCGTGCTCGAACCCGGCATGGCGATCACGTTGAACGGCGTGGCGCAGGGCTACGCCGTGGACCAGGCCCGCGCCGCCCTACAGGCGCACGGCATCACCCAGGCACTGCTCGACACCGGCGAATTCGGCGCCTGCGGGCGCAAGAGCGTGCAGCGGCCCTGGACCATCGGCGTGCGCGATCCGCGCGACGGCGCGGCGCTGGCAACGGCCATTGCGATGGACGGCCGCTGCGTTGCGACCTCGGGCGATTACGAGACGACGTTTACCGCCGATTTTTTGCATCATCATATTTTCGATCCGGCAGCCGGCGATTCGCCGCTCGAACTCGCCAGCGTGACGGTGCTGGCGCCCACCGGGCTGGAGGCCGATGGCTGGTCGACGGCGTTCATGGTGATGGGCAGCGCACGCTCGCTGGCAATGGCGGCGACCTTGCCGGCCATTGACGTGATGCTGATCGACAAACGCGGCAACATCCGTCGCAGCGCGGGCTTTCCCGCCATGCGGGTCTAAGCTGTATTTGACAGGCCGGCAATCGAAGCAGACGCGCGGGGCGCCGCCGGTTGCGGCCTCAGGGACGGACGATCTGCACGCCGTGCCTGGCAAAGATGCGCAGCATTTCGCCCGAGGCAAACAGCGTGTCGAGCGCTTCCCGCAGCGCCGTGCCCAGTTCGATGTCGTCGCTGCGCACCGCCATGCCGACCGTCCAGCCTTTTCGCGGCAGGCGCTGGAAGGCGACTTCGCGCATCTCGAAGCGCGCATCGTCGTGCAGCACGCTTTCGATCTCGGAACGGTTGGCCAGCACGGCATCGAGATGGCCGGCCTTGAGTTGCTCCAGTGCCGCGCTGCCGCTCGGATAGAACCTGATGTCGTCCC
>JANXSS010000034.1 GCA_025356535.1 Herminiimonas sp. | reverse complement strand
CGCCCAGGCGCAGCGCATGGTCGAGAAAGGCCTTGAACTTGATCTCGGCATTGCACAGCACATCCGGATTGGGCGTGCGGCCGGCCTGGTATTCGCGCAGGAATTCGGCAAAGACCCGGTCCTTGTATTCGGCCGCAAAATTTACCGCCTCGATATCAATGCCCAGGACATCGGCCACGCTGACCGCGTCGAGCCAGTCCTGGCGTGTCGAGCAATAGGCATCGTCGTCGTCGTCTTCCCAGTTCTTCATGAACAGGCCGACGACTTCGTAGCCCTGTTCCTTCAGCAGCCAGGCGGCGACCGACGAATCGACGCCGCCCGACATGCCGATGACGACGCGGCCGCTACCCATGCCAGGCTTTCGCTGCGGCGGCAATGACGACTGTCGCCGCGGATATCTTGGTGGCGCTCATGGGCTGTTCCGATGCGGTTGCGGTTGTCGAGAGAGGCAACATTTTACCTGCTGCGCGGATTGCCTGGCGCCGCGCCGCTGCGACTTGCCCGGCCGCAGCAAAACCCGCTTGCGCTGGGTAAGACCGCAATCCCGCGCCTTTGCGTTCGCCCTGCACAAGCGGTAAAACGGCGAGATCAGTTCACGAAAATTGATCAAAGGTTTGGCGTTTTGATGAAAAAACGGCAAAATCAGCGACGCGCACTTTTAATGCGCCGGGTCTGCCGCATTCGTCCATGCCAGTAACCTGCGGGCCATTTCGCGACCGATGACTGGTTCACCGGTCGCCCCGTACCGGCGGCTCGCGCGACCAAGCAATTTCCCTCGGCGGTATAGTTGCTTTGTAAAAATGTCTTTCTTAGCAATTAATTGTTTTGAGTGTAAGATTTGCAAAATAAAAACAGATTTCTTTCTAAAATTTGGAGAAGCTCATGAGAATCGGCATTCCCGCCGAGACGCGGCCCGGTGAAACCCGTGTCGCCGCAACACCCGAGACCGTCAAGAAGCTCATCGCCGGCAAACACCAGCTGATCGTGCAGTCGGGCGCCGGCGTCACCGCCAGCATCACCGATGAAGCCTATGCCGCTGCCGGCGCGCAGATCGGCAGCGCTGCCGACGCGTTTGGCTGCGAGATGGTGCTCAAGGTGCGCGCACCGAGTGCAGAAGAGCGCGCCGCCATGCGCAGCGGCACGGTCGTCATCGGCATGCTGAATCCTTTCGACGCCGACAATCTTGCCGCCATGGCAGCCCACGGCCTGACCGCCTTCGCACTCGAAGCCGCGCCGCGCATCAGCCGCGCCCAGTCGATGGACGTGCTCTCGTCGCAGGCCAACATCGCCGGCTACAAGGCCGTGCTGATGGCAGCCAACACGTACGGGCGCTTCATGCCCATGCTGATGACGGCTGCCGGTACCGTCAAGGCGGCGCGCATCCTGATCATGGGCGTGGGCGTGGCCGGTCTGCAGGCAATCGCGACCGCCAAGCGTCTCGGGGCGGTGATCGAAGCGTCGGACGTACGCCCGCCGGTCAAGGAACAGGTCGAGTCGCTCGGCGCAAAGTTTCTCGACGTGCCGTTCATCACCGAGGAAGAAAAGGAGATCGCGCAGGGTTCCGGCGGTTACGCCCGCGCCATGCCGGCCGACTGGATGCGCCGCCAGGCTGAACTGGTGCATGAACGGGCCAAGCTGGCCGACATCATCATCACGACCGCGTTGATTCCCGGTCGCCGCGCGCCGATCCTGATTTCCGAGGACACCGTAAAAGCGATGAAGCCGGGCTCGGTAATCGTCGACATGGCAGTCGAACAGGGCGGCAATTGCCCGCTGTCGGAAATGAACCGTACCGTCACCAAATATGGCGTCCACATCATCGGCGAGCCGAACCTGGCCGCGCTGGTGCCGGCAGACGCCTCGGCCCTGTATGCCCGCAACGTCCTCGATTTCCTGAAACTGATCGTCAATGCCGAAGGCGGCCTGGCGATCAACCGGGAAGACGAAATCGTCGCCGCCACGCTGCTGTGCAGCGCCGGCGAAGTGCTGCGCAAATAATCAAGTTCAAGAGGACATCATGGAAGTCAGTCACACCATCACCAACCTGATCATCTTCGTGCTCGCCATCTATGTCGGCTATCACGTCGTCTGGACCGTCACGCCCGCGCTGCATACGCCATTGATGGCGGTCACCAATGCGATTTCCGCCATCATCATCGTCGGCGCCATGCTTGCTGCCGGCTTAACCGACGGCATCATCGGCCAGATCTCCGGCACGCTTGCCGTGGCACTGGCCGCCGTCAACGTCTTCGGCGGCTTCCTGGTCACCCAGCGCATGCTGGAGATGTTCAAGAAGAAGGAACCGAAAGCCGCAGCAGCCAAGGCAATCGAAGGAGCAAAGACATGAACATGGCTTTCGTCAGCATGAACCTGGTCACGATGTTCTATCTGATCGCGTCGGTCTGTTTCATCCAGGCCCTGAAAGGTCTGTCGCATCCTTCGTCGGCGCGCAAGGGCAACGCCTTCGGCATGAGCGGCATGGCGATTGCGGCGGTGACCACCATCGTTTTGATCATCAAGCTCAAGGCCGAGGCCAGCGGTGGCAGCCTGGGTTTCGTCCTGGTGCTGGTGGGGCTCGTGGTCGGTGGCAGCATCGGCGCCTTTCTCGCGAAAAGCGTCGAGATGACGAAGATGCCGGAACTGGTCGCGGCGATGCATTCGTTGATCGGCCTGGCCGCGGTCTGCATCGCCGTTGCGGTCGTCTCCGAGCCGTTTCCGTTCAATATCGTCGAAGCCGCCGGTGCACCGATTCCCTTCGGTAACCGCGTCGAACTCTTCATCGGCACCTTCGTCGGCGCCATCACCTTCTCCGGATCGGTGATCGCCTTCGGCAAGCTGTCGGGCAAGTACAAGTTCCGCCTGTTCCAGGGCGCGCCGGTCAGCTTCAAGGGCCAGCATTTCCTGAACCTGATCCTGGCGGTCCTGATGTTTGGTCTCGGCCTGATCTTTTGTCTGGCGCCCGGCGCGGCACCGGCCTGGCTGCCGTTCATGCTGATGACGGCGATTGCCTTCGTCCTGGGCGTTCTGATCATCATTCCGATCGGCGGCGCCGACATGCCGGTGGTGGTGTCGATGTTGAACAGCTATTCCGGCTGGGCTGCTGCCGGCATCGGTTTTTCGCTGAACAATTCGATGCTCATCATTGCCGGGTCGCTGGTCGGGTCAAGCGGTGCGATCCTGTCCTACATCATGTGCAAGGCGATGAACCGCTCGTTCTTCAACGTTATCCTGGGCGGCTTCGGCGGCGATGCGGCGGCGGCTGTCGGTGGCGCGCAGGCGGCGCGTCCGGTCAAGTCCGGTTCGTCTGATGACGCGGCTTTCCTGATGGGCAATGCCGAGACCGTCATCATCGTGCCGGGCTACGGTCTGGCGGTGGCACGCGCGCAGCCTGCCCT
>JANXSS010000028.1 GCA_025356535.1 Herminiimonas sp. | reverse complement strand
CGACCGCAACCATGAACTGATCGAAGGCTTTTCCCTTTCCCGTTTCGCCGATTACGCGCTGACCGGTGAAAAGGGCGCTGCTTCGGTGGGGCATTGACCATGAAGATCATGACCTGTCCCGTCAACGGCGCGCGGCCCATCAGTGAATTTTCCTATGGCGGCGAATTGATCGAGATGCCCGACCCGGCAACTGCCACCGATGCGCAGTGGGCCGACTATGTATTCAACAACAACGGCGCAGCAGCAGTGAAGATCGAGTGGTGGTGTCACGCGCCGTCGACGACATGGTTTCTGGTCGAGCGCGACACCGCGCGCGACGTGATCCTGCGAAGCTACCTTAAAAACGATGTGTCATTGCCCCGAGGTGCTGCATGAGGCTTGAACCGCAGGCAGGCGAATGGCTGGACCGGCAGCAGGAAGTGTCGTTCGCGTTCGAGGGAAAAACCTATCGCGGCTACCGTGGCGACACGATCAGCAGCGCCTTGTGGTGCGCCGATGCGCGCCTGCTCGGGCGCAGCTTCAAGTATCACCGGCCGCGCGGCATCCTGTCGCTGGCAAATCACGACATCAACGTGCTGATGCAGGATGGGCAGCGCCTGAACGTGCGCGCCGACGTCGAGCCGCTGCGCGCCGCGGCCACGCTCACCGCAGTCAATACCTTCGGTGGCCTGGCCGCCGACTCGGGCCGCTGGCTGAACCTGTTTTCGGCTTTCCTGCCGGTCGGGTTCTACTACAAGGCCTTCCACACAAAAAAACTGTTCCCGATGTGGGAGCGGGTGTTCCGGCACATCACCGGCCTGGGCAAGGTCGATTTTTCGACGCCCCATGTCCGCACGCCCAAGCGTTATGACTTCTGCGACGTGCTGGTCATCGGCGCCGGCCCGTCCGGGCTGGCCGCTGCGATTGCCGCCGCCGAAGCGGGCGCCGACGTGGTGCTGGTCGACGAGAATGCCCGCGCCGGCGGCAGCGGCGCCTACCAGCGCGGCGGCAATCCGGCAAGCTACCTGCAGATCGCCGCGCTGCTGCGCACCGTCGCCGCCCATCCGGGCATCCGCCTGCTCGAAGGCACGACCGCCGCCGGCTATTACGCCGACCATTGGGTGGCGCTCGTGGATGCGGACAAGATGACGAAGATGCGGGCAAAAAGCGTGATCGTCAGCAGTGGCGCATTCGAACAGCCCGCCGTTTTCCGCAACAACGACCTGCCCGGCGTCATGCTGGCCTCTGCTGCCCAGCGGCTGATGTATCGCTATGCGGTGCGGCCGATGCAACGCGCCGTGGTGCTGACTGCCAACGCCGACGGCTACCGTGCGGCACTGGACTTGGACGCCTGCGGCGTCACGGTGGCGGCCCTGGTCGATCTGCGCCCGACCCACGCCAATTCCGTCCTCGAATCGGCGGTGCGCGAGCGCGGCATCACGGTCTACAGCGGACACTGCATCTACGAAGCGCAAGCCGCCGCCGGCGGCAATGCGCTGGCCGCAGCCGTGGTCTGTGCGTACGGTACCAACGGCGCCGACGGCATCGCGCAAGCTGCCGACAAGATCCGGATCGCCTGCGACGGCATCGTCATGAGCGTCGGCTGGGTGCCGGCCGCCAACCTGCTGTACCAGGCCGGCACCAAGATGCAGTTTTCCGAGCGCACGCAGCAATTCGTTCCGGAGCAGCTGCCCGAGGGCGTCTTTGCCTGCGGGCGCGTCAACGGCGTGTATGCGTTTTCGAACAAGCAGGTCGACGGTGCGCGCGCCGGTCGGCAGGCCGCTGCCCATGCCGGATTCATGATCGGTGCCGAGGCCGATGCCGGATTCATGACCGGCGTCGATGCCGGTGCAGCAGGCGGCTTTCCGGCGCCCGAGCTGGAGTCGCCGTCGTCTGCATGGCCGATCGTGGCGCATCCGGAGGGCAAGAACTTCGTCGATTTCGACGAGGACCTGCAGCTCAAGGATTTCGAAAACGCGGTGCAGGAAGGCTTCGACAACATCGAGCTGTTAAAGCGCTTCACGACCGTCGGCATGGGGCCGTCGCAGGGCAAGCATTCCAACATGAATGCGCTGCGCGTGCTGGCCCGCCTGACCGGCAAGACGCCGGGCCAGGTCGGCACCACGACCGCGCGGCCGTTCTTTCATCCGGTAGCGCTGTCGCACCTGGCCGGGCGCGGTTTTTCGCCGGAACGGCAGACCCCGCTGCATGCGCGCCACCGGCAGCACGATGCCGTGTTCATGCCCGCCGGGAACTGGCAGCGGCCGGAGTACTACGCCCGCGCCGGCGAGGATCGCATCGCCTGCATCCGCGGCGAAGTCGCGACCGTGCATGACGCGGTCGGCGTGATCGACGTCGGCACGCTGGGCAAGATCGAGGTCTACGGTCCCGACGCCGGCGAATTCCTCGACCGGGTGTATGTGAGCCGCTATGCCAATCTGAAGGTCGGCATGACGCGCTATGCGGTGATGTGCGACGAGTCCGGCGTGGTGATGGACGACGGTATCGTCGCGCGCCTGGGGCCGCAGCATTTCTACTTCACCACCACCACCTCGGCGGCGGCCGACATCTACCGTGAACTCACGCGGCTCAACACGATGTGGCAGCTCGACTGCGCCCTGGTCAACCTGACCGGCGCCATGGCCGGCGTCAATCTGGCCGGGCCGCAGTCGGTGGCGGTGCTGGCGCAGCTGACGCAGCTCGATCTATCGGCCGAGGCCTTTCCGTACCTGGGCGTGCGCGATGCGCTCGTCGCCGGCATACCGGCGCGCCTGATGCGGGTGGGCTTCGTCGGCGAATGGGGATATGAAATCCACGTGCCGGCCGACCATGCCGACGCCCTCTGGCAGGCGCTGTTCGAGGCGGGCCAGGCATTCGGGCTGCGCCCGTTCGGCGTCGAGGCGCAGCGCCTGTTACGCCTGGAAAAAGGCCACGTCATCATCGGCCAGGACACCGACGGCCTGACCACGCCGCAGGAAGCCAGCATGGGTTGGGCGGTAAAGATGGACAAGCCGTTCTTCATCGGCCAGCGCAGCCTGCGCATCATCGAGCGCAAGGTGCTACGCCAGAAGCTGGTCGGCTTCATGCTCGAGGCAGGCCATGCCGGCGCGGTGCCGCAGGAATGTCACCTGATCATTGCCGCCGGCGAGATTGCCGGGCGCATCACCAGCATCGCCTGGAGCCCGACCCTGCAACGGCATATCGGCCTGGCGTTCGTGCAGCCCGAGCTGGCGCAGGAGGGTGCGCACCTGTCGATCCGCATCAGCGACGGCAGCATGGTGCACGCCACGATTCATCCGACGCCTTTCTACGATCCGAAGAACACCCGCCAGCAACGGCAGCCAGAGGAGCGCGCAGCATGATGCCGCCACGTCAAAGTCCGCTTCACCATGTCACCGCGCCGCTGGCGCCGCAGTGGACCAACGGCGACGGCATGATCTCGCCGCTGCGCTTCGACGCCGCCGATGGCCAGCGCATGGGCGCGGTGGGCGTCGCCGACCTGTCGTTTCTGTCGCGCTGCGGCCTCAAGGGGCCAAACAGCGTGGCATGGCTCGGCGCGCAGGGATTCGACATCCCGGAAGTCAATTGCTGGGCGCGCTCGGAAGGCGGCGTCCTGGTTGCGCGTCTTGGCCGCACCGAATTCCTGGTCGAGGACGGCGTCGGCGGCTCGCGCGCAAGGCAACTGGCGGCGGCTGCGGCAACGTTGCCCGAGGGCGTCTACCCGGTGCTGCGCCAGGATGCCTCGCTGGCCCTGACCGGCAGCGCCCTGCAGGTACTGCTGGCGCAGACCTGCAGCCTGAATTTTAAGACACTCGATGTGCAGCGCCGGCAACTGGCCCTGACGTCGATGGTCGGCGTGTCCGTGGTGATCCTGCCGATGGCGACGGCGGGCGAGCTGATGTACCGGGTCTGGTGCGACGGCACCTACGGTGGTTATC
>JANXSS010000027.1 GCA_025356535.1 Herminiimonas sp. | reverse complement strand
GGCGCGACCGCAACAGCGGTCGCGCCGAATCATACCGCGAACGATGCCGAGGTTGAAGAATTGCTCGACGATGTGACCGAAGAAGAAGGACTGCTGCCGCCGATCGAGCTGGACCTGAGCGAAGCAGATTGCGGTATTCGGCTCGACAAGGTGCTCTCGCGCCTGGTGCCGCAGTACTCGCGCAGCCGGATCCAGCAATGGATCGATGCCGGCCACGTCACCATCGACGGCGCGCCGGCGCGCGGCAAGACCACGGCCTTCGGCGACGAACACGTGGTGATCCTGCCGCAGGCGGCGCCGGAAGAACTGGCGTTCCATCCGGAAGCCATGGCGATCGACGTGATCCATGAAGATGCGGCGCTGCTGGTCATCGACAAGGCCGCCGGCGTGGTGGTCCATCCCGCCGCCGGCAACTGGTCCGGCACGCTCCTGAACGGCCTGCTGCATTATTTGCCGGCGCTCGGTGGCGTGCCGCGTGCCGGCATCGTGCACCGTCTCGACAAGGACACCAGCGGCTTGCTGGTGGTGGCAAAGTCGCTCATTGCCCAGACCGACCTGGTGCGCCAGCTGCAGGCGCGCACCGTCAAGCGCGAATACCTGGCGCTGGTCTGGGGCACGCCCCTGGCAAGCGGCAAGGTCGACGCGGCCATTGGCCGCCACAATCGCGACCGGGTGCGCATGGCGGTGTCGGAAAACGCCACCGCAAAGCCGGCGGTGACGCATTTCGAACGCCTGGCCACCGGACTGCTCGACGGCCGTGCGGTAAGCTTGATGCGCTGCCAGCTCGAGACCGGGCGCACCCACCAGATCCGCGTGCACATGCAATCGATCGGCTTTGCGCTGGTGGGCGATGCGTTGTATGGCAAGCAGCATCTGACGACGGTGTTCCCGCGCCAGGCGCTGCATGCCTGGCGGCTGGGACTGGTGCATCCGACGACCGGCAAGCAGCGCGAGTGGTCGTCGGCGCTGCCGGCGGATTTTGCCGACCTGCTGCGCCGTGCCGGCATCACGCCGCCACCTGCCGGCGATGGCGCCTAGCGGGCCGATGCCCGAGCTCATCCTGCCCGACTGGATCGGCGCACCTGCAGGCGTCGGCGCCTTTGCTACCGCGCGCACCGGCGGCGTCAGCATGGCGCCGTATGACGACGGTTCGGGAAGCGGCGCCGACGGCTTCAATCTCGGAATGAACAGCGGCGACGCGCCTGCCACCATCCTGCACAACCGTCTGCTGCTGCGCGCCCATCTGCCTTCTGATCCGGTCTGGCTGCAACAGGTGCATGGCGCGACTGTCGTCGACGCGGCGCTGGCGGCTGGCGCGGCTTTGCCGCCGGCGGCCGATGCGAGCTTCACCAGCAAGGCCGGTGTCGTCTGTGTCGTGCTGACGGCGGACTGCCTGCCGGTGCTGTTTTGCGACGCCGCCGGCGGCGTGGTGGGCGCCGCGCATGCGGGCTGGCGCGGGCTGGCCGCCGGCGTTCTGGAAAATACGATTGCAGCGATGCAGGCAGCCGGCGCGCGCGACCTGCTGGCATGGCTGGGCCCGGCAATCGGCCCGACGCGTTTCGAAGTCGGCGCCGACGTCCATGCGGCATTTACCGCGCGCGATCCGCGCAGCAGCGCGGCATTCCGGCCGGTTGCGCAACAGCCCGGCAAATACCTCGCGGACCTGTACCACCTGGCGCGCCTGATCCTGGCCGACAACGGCGTGCGGCGCATCGCCGGCGGCGCCTTCTGCACGGCCAGCCAAGCGCAGCGCTTTTTTTCCTACCGGCGCGACCATCGCACCGGGCGCATGGCCAGCCTGATTTGGATCAAGTAAACATTGGGAAGACGGAACCTGTCTTCATCGCCACTTTCTATCCGCTGACACCGTCGTTGCGTGGCGCCGCATCGGGTCCGGTTCGGTCGCTTGCCGGTGCCGCTGCACCGTCGATAAGTCCGGCACCCGGGGCATCGCGTTGAGCCCGTTCATTTGCCTCGCGCATCTTGCGCTGGCGTTTACGCTGCGGTGAGCCCATTATGTATAAGATAATTGTCAATGGCAGAATCCCATACAATGCAAAGGTCATCAGCCCGGCGATTATCGATTCCTCGGTAATCGACATCATCAGAACGACATAGATCCATGCGATAGC
>JANXSS010000024.1 GCA_025356535.1 Herminiimonas sp. | reverse complement strand
CCTGCTCGCGCGCGAGCAGGGTGTCGATACGCCGGGTGACCGGCTGCAGCGCGGATTTGTCGAACATGCCGCGCGCCACGCCCGACTGGTTCGACACCATGATCAGTGCATAGCCGCGTGCCTGCAGCAGGCGCAGGCCGCGTGCAGCGAAGGGATGCAGGCTGATGCGCTCGGGGTCGACGTTGTAGGCCAGGTCCGGTATCAGCGTGCCGTCCTTGTCGAGGAAGATGGCGGGATGCAGCAGGCCCGGCTGCAGTCGCGGCTGCGCGCTGCCGCGCACGGCCAGGCTGCTGTTGTCGTCGCCCAGGGTGATGTTGCGCCAGCCATCGCCTGCGCCTGGCACCCGCCGCCGCCGCTGCACCGGCGTTGTCGGATTGCCGAAGAAAGCCCGTGCGGTCATGGCCATGAGGTCTCCTGCATCGGCAGGATGGTTATCTCGGGCACCACCGATTCGCCCGGGGTCAGCAGCACATTGCGTATGACTGCCGCGACATGCGCCGGGTCCTGCAGCAGGGCCGGATCGAGATCGGGAAAGCGGTCGAGCAAAAACGGCGTGCGCATGCCGCCGGCAATGACGGCCGTCACCCGGATGTTGAACGGCCGCAGTTCCGCATGCAGGCCGTGCGACAGGCCCAGCAAGCCCCACTTGCTGGCATGGTAGGCACTCGCATTGGGCCAGGCACGCTTGGCCGCGGTCGAGGCGATGTTGATGATCTGGCCGCGCCCCTGGCGCTTCATGACCGCAACGGCTGCCTTCGACAGCAGGAACGGGCCGTACAGATTGGTGCGCATGACCCGGTCCCAGTCCTCGTACGACAGCTCGTCCAGCGCGCAGGTGACGTCGGTGCCGGCATTGTTGATCAGTACGTCGACGCCGCCGTAGCGGTCGCACACGGTGTCGATCGCCTGGGCGCCGGCATCGGGCCGGCCGACATCGAGCGCCAGCAGGCTGTGGCCGGCGCCTGTGGCGACTGCCGGCAGCGTCTCCAGCACGGCCTGCGCGCCGGCGAGGTTGCGCTCGGCGATGACGATGCGCGCGCCGTCGGCGGCGAGCACGCGGCACAGCGCCGCGCCCAGGCCGCTGCCGCCGCCGGTGATCAGGATCGTCCTGCCATCGAGCGCCTGCGCGCCCGGTCCTGCAGTGCCCGTGGCGGGCGATGTTGCAACGGCCATTGGTTTTCCTTTCAGGTGGGGACAGGGGACAGGTCGTTCAGGCCAGGCCGCTGCGAAGCGGTGGCGCATCGGCGCACTGCAGGGCTGCGCCGGCTTGGCCCGCGGCCACGCCGGCGATGACTTTCTCGTACACCTGGGCGACGTGGCAGCCGACCTCGCGCCAGGTGAAATGCCGATAGGCGCGGCGCATGCCGGCCCAGCCGAAGCGTTGCGCCACCTGCGGATGACGGGCCAGCCATGCCAGGCGGTCGGCCAGCGACGCCGGGTCGCGCGGCGGCACCAGGTAACCGGTTTCGGTATCGACGACGGTGGTCTTGATGCCGCCGACGGCAGAGCCGATGACCGGCGTGCCGCAGGCCATGGCCTCGACCGGCGTGATGCCGAACGGCTCGTACCACGGCGTGGTGACGAACACGTTCGCCGCGCTGTAGTAATAGCGCAGCGTGGCGCGCGGGCGCTGGCCGGTGAAGGTGACCGACTGCGCCACGCCCTGCTGCTGCGCCAGGGCCTGCAGACGGCCCAGTTCCGGTGTCAGCACCGGGTCCGGCAGGGCGCTGTTGCCGCCGACGACGAGCAGCCGGGCCGCAATGCCGTGCTGCGCGCGCAGGCAGGCAACGGCGCGGATGACGTTGTCGATACCCTTGCGCGGCACGATCCTTCCGAGCTGCAGGATGATGAATTCACTGGCGTCGAGTCCGAGGTAGTCGCGGGCACTGACGGTGACGGGCCAGAGTTCGTCGGGATCGAAGCCGCAGGGCACGGTCTCCATGCGACGCGTGTCGGCCTGGTAGAGCGTGCGCATGTCCTCGCGGTCCTGTTCGCATTCGGCGATGATGCAATCGGCCTCGCGCATGAGCTGCTCCTCGATCATGAAACGCAGGTCGGGGAAGCCATCCTGGCATCCCTGGGCCAGGCGACGCACCCGTCCCAGCGCATGAAAGGTGATCACGAAGGGAATCCCGGTGGCCGCGCGCACCTGTTGCGCAACCATGCCGGACATGAAGAAATTGGCATGCAGGATGTCGTAGCGCTGCCCGGTGCGCTGCATGAACTGCAGCATGAAGTTGCCGAAGCCTTCCATGTACGGCAGCAGGCTTTCCTTGCAGAGGTGATGCGCCGGTCCGGCCGGCACCTGGATGACGCGGATGCCGGGCAGCCAGTTGACCACCAGTGCCTGGTCGTGCCGGTTGCGGCGGGTGTAGACGTCGACCCGGTGACCGAGCGCCGCCAGTTGCCTTGCCAGATGCGCGACATACACGTTTTGCCCGCCGCTGTCGGTACTGCCGGCGGCGGCCAGCGGTGAGGCGTGTTCGCTGATGAGCGCAATGTCTTGCATGGAAGCGGCGGCGCAGGTTGTCAACCAGATCACCCTAGCAAGCGATGTACCCGATCGAGGCGGCGCATCGATCCGCGCATGCGGTCCTGCGCGCACGATGCGATGCGCGCCGATGGCGGCCGTGCAAAGGCCCGGGTCGCAGTGGCGTGCTGCGGTAAAAATGTGAACAACGTGTAATCGTTACCGGTGGCGCGCCTTGCCGGCAGATCGATCCGTTGCAGGGTTGAACCAGCGGGCAAACTGCCGGTCAATCCAAAATTGAGCGAGGCATGTGTGACGGCAACCGGGCAGCCAGCCGCGGCAGGCGAGACGCCATTTGACCGGCGCGCCAGTCCGCGCGATGGCGAAGAAGGGGCAGGGCTTGCCGGTCGGGCGCCGCCGCAAGCAGGCCCGCCTTCGATCCGGCACGCCCTGTTGCGCGACCTCTGGCAGATCATGCGCCGGTACCGCTGGCGCTTTGCCGGCGCGATCGTGTTTCTGATCCTGGCGAAGCTGGCCGGCGTCGCCGTGCCGCTGGTATTGAAGCGCATCATCGACGAGCTGTCGCGCCCGGAGCAGCTGCAACGCCTCCCCGTTTTCCTGCTTGCCGGCTATGCCGTGCTGCGCCTGACCGGCACCGTGTTTACCGAATTGCGCGACCTGGTGTTTTCGCTGGTCAGGCAGCAGACCATCGCCGGCTATGCGGTCGAGGTATTTGCGCACCTGCACCGGCTCGGCGCGCGGTTTCATGGCCAGCGCCATCTCGGCGGCATGCTGCCCGACATCGATCGCGGTACCGCCGGCATCGGCTTTCTGCTCGGCTTCAGCGTCTTCACGCTGCTGCCGACCCTGATCGAAATCGGCCTGGTGATGGCCATCATCTGCAGCCGCTACAGCGCCTGGTATGGCGCCATCATCATTGCCACCTTTATTCTGTATGCCGGCTTCACGGTGCTGTTCACGGCGCGGCGCATGGTGGTCAAGCGCCGCGTCAACCGGCTCGACAGTCATGCCAAGAGCCGCCTAGCCGACAGCCTCCTGAATGTCGAGGCGGTGCAGCAGTTCACCAACGAAACGCTGGAAGTGCGACGCTTCGCAGCCATCATGCGGCGCTGGGGCAGTGCCGGCGTGGCCAACCAGCGGGCGCTGTTCGTGCTGCATGTCGGCCAGAGCGCCGTCATCTGCCTGGGCGTGACCAGCGTCATGCTGGCGGCCGGCCAGGAAGTGCTGTTGCAGCGCATGACGGTGGGCGACCTGGTGCTGATCAACGCCTTCATGCTGCAGGTCTGCCTGCCGCTCAACACGCTCGGCTTCATCTACCGCGAGGCGCGCGACGCGCTGGTCAATGTCGAAAAAATGGTCGCGCTGATGCGCCTGCAGCCGGAAGTGACGACGCTGCCCCAGGCGCTGGCCTTGCGCGCCGGCGCGACCGAAGTGGTTTTCGAGAATGTCGATTTCGGCTACGAGCCGGGCCGCGTGATCCTCTCGAAACTGAGCGTGCGCATCGGTGCCGGGCAGAGCCTGGCCGTCGTCGGCGGCAGCGGCTCGGGCAAGTCGACCATGGCGCGGCTGCTGCTGCGGTTCTACGATGTCTCGGCCGGACGCATCCTGGTCGACGGACAGGATATCCGCACGATCGACCTGACAAGCCTGCGCCAGGCGATCGGCGTCGTGCCGCAGGACACGGCGCTGTTCAACGAGAGCATCGCCTACAACATCGCCTACGGCCGCAGCGGTGCCGCCCGCGCCGAGGTGGTCGCCGCCGCGCAGGCCGCGCAGTTGCACGACTTCATCGTCTCGCTGCCGCAGCAGTACGACACGCCCGTGGGCGAGCGCGGCGTGCACCTGTCGGGCGGAGAAAAACAGCGTATCGCGCTGGCCAGGGCGATCCTGAAGAATCCGCCGATCCTGATCTTCGACGAAGCGACCTCGGCCCTCGACAGCCGCGCCGAAAGCGCGGTCCAGGCAGCGCTGAAGACCCTGTCGAAGGGACGCACCACGCTCATCATCGCGCACCGGCTGACGACGATCATTGATGCCGATGCGATCCTGGTGCTCGATGGTGGCCGGGTGGCCGAATACGGCACCCATGCGCAACTGCTGCAGCGCGGTGGCCGCTATGCGCAGTTGTGGGCGCTGCAGCGGCGCGCTGCCGCGTTGGAGCGGGGCTGATCACGTTGCGGCGTCGCGTCCCTGCCGGGCGATCCACCGGTCGATCTTTGCATCGAGCACCGACAGCGGCAGCGACGCTTCCTCCAGGATCGCGTCGTGGAATGCAGCAAGCCGGAATTTCGGACCAAGCGCGGCGGCGCAGCTCGCCGATCTTCAGTGCGCCGATCTTGTAGCCCAGCGCCTGGCCGGGCCAGGCCATGTAGCGCTCGGTGCTCTGGCGTGCCTCGGCTTCGGTCAGGCCCTGGGTCGCCTGCATGTACTGCATGGTCTGCGCGCGGCTCCAGCCTTTTGCATGCAGGCCGGTGTCGACCACCAGCCGCACGGCGCGGTGCAGGTCGGCTTCGAGGTGGCCCAGGTAGGCAGCCGGATCGTCGTACAGGCCCAGCTCGCGGCCCAGGGTTTCGGCATACAGCGCCCAGCCTTCGACATAGGCGTTGTTGCCGCCGAATTTGCGAAATTTCGGCAAGTCCAGTTCCTGCTGGAACGCCAGCTGGAAGTGATGTCCCGGCTGCCCCTCGTGGATGAACAGCGACGTCATCGCCAGGGCTTCATACTGCTTCGGGTCCTGGATGACGGCCCAGAAGATGCCGGGGCGCGAGCCGTCGATCGCCGGCACGCCGTAGTGGGCGGACGCGGTTGCCTTGGTCAGCTCCGGCTCGGGGCGGATCTCCAGCGCCGCACGGGGCATGCGGCCGAACAAAGCCGGCAGGCGGCTGCGGATGCGCGCGTCGATGATGCGATAGGCCGCCACGACTTCGGCATCCGTCGAAAACGGCGTGAAGCGGCTCTGGGTGGTGCGCCATGCGGCCATGCCGGCGGCGTTGCCGGTGTAGCCGAGCTGCGGGCCGACCCTGGCGATCTCGGCCTGGATGCGCGCGACTTCCTGCAGGCCGAGCGCATGAATCTGCGCGGCCGTCATGTCGGTCGTGGTCTGGCTGCGGATCCAGCTCTGGTACCAGGCGGCGCCGTCGGGCAGGGCGCCCCAGCCGGCGCTGGCGCGACAGGCCGGCAGGTATTCATTCTCGGTGAAGGCGATCAGGCCACGCAGCGATGGCTGCAACCGGGTGTCGATCAGGATGCGGTAGGCATCGGCCAGGCGCAGGCGCTGCGCCGCCGGCAATGCGGCCATCAGGTTTCTGGCCGGCGCATAAAAGACGTTTTCCTCGGCCGTCGGACTCACCAGTTTCTTCAGTTGCGGCAGGGTGGAGACGATCAGCGGCGCGGGTTGCACGATGTTGCGCCGCATGCCTTCGCGCATGTTGACGATCGCCTGCGCGATCCAGTCCGGCATGCGGCCCAGGCGGCGCAGGTAAGCCTCGTGATCGGCCACGCTGACGAGGCGCTGCGCACTCTGGCCGCTGGCAAAATTGGCCAGGTCGACCGGCACGCTGCTCATGTGGTTGATCGGCAGCAGGTGGTCCGCATGGCCTTCGAAGGCCAGCGTGTCGCGCAGCGTGTACTGCAGCACGTCGTAGGTCAGGGCATCGCGCGCCCCCAGCGCGGCGCGATCGATCTGACCGAGCCTTTGCAGGACCTCGCGCTGCAGGGCGAAGTTTTTCGCCCGTTCGGCCGGCGCGATCGTGATCGCCAGCTGGTCGTCGAAGCGGCTGTCGCCGCTGTAGGTGGCCGCCAGCGGATCGAGCCGGACCTGGGCTTCATAAAAATGGTCGGCCAGGGCGGCAAGGCGCGCGCCGGGCGCATCTGCCGTATCGGGCGACGCTGGCGTGGCTGCAGCTGCAGCGGCAAGAGCGCCGGCGCCGGGCAACAGTGCGCCCGATGCCAGCAGGCACACGCTGCCAAGGACAGTGCGACGACGCGACGATTGCGGCGGTGGACGATTGAACAAATGCATCTCCTGAAAAGGGTTTTCCCTGACCGCGGCATTGCGTCGCAGTACTGAAGCGGCACATCTTACGCTTGCTGTCGTATTGCCTGCAGATCCGCCGAAACGATGGAACGGAATTTGCACGGGCCGCTTGCACGCCGTAGCGGCGTCACCGGGTTGTTGTAGCGTGGAGGTGAAATGGCTGAACCGAAGGCAGAACAGAAACCGCAGCGAATGCAGGCGCCGACCGCCGATCCGGACCCTGCCTGCTGCTGTCATGCAGCACCGCGTCCGGCAACGTTGCACGGCGCAGCGCCGGACGACGCGAGCGGACTATGCCAGGTGTCGGTGGTGGTGCCGACCTGCGGCCGGCCGGCGTTGTTGCGACGCTGCCTGGCCAGCCTTCTGGCGCAGCGCTTCGATCCCCGCCAGTTCGAGATCATCGTCGTCGATGATGCGCGCACGATCGAACGGGGCGCCGGCACGGCTGCCGTGGTGCACGATCTGGCCGCCCGGGCTGCAGGCAACGGACCGGCCCTGCGCTACCTTGCGCCCGAGGTTGCCGCAGGCGCCGCGCATGGACCGGCGGCGGCGCGCAACCGCGGCTGGCGCAGCGCCCGGGGCGGCGTGATTGCGTTTACCGATGACGACACGCAGGCATGCGAGGACTGGCTCGCCTGCGGCATGGCATGCTTCGATTGCGCAGGGCCTGGCACGGGCGCTGGCATTACTGCGCCAGACGCCGTGTGGGGGCGCATCGTCATGCCGCTGCAGGGCCCGGCAAGCGACTACGAGCTCGATGCGAAGGGACTCGAACGCGCCGAATTCGTGACGGCCAACTGCTTCTGCCGGCGCAGCGTGATCGCGCAGCTCGGCGGCTTCGACGAACGCTTCGAAGTTGCCTGGCGCGAGGATGCAGACCTTTACTTTCGCCTGCTCGACCGGGCCGCGTGCGTGCAGCATGCGCCGCAGGCGGTGGTGGTGCATCCGATCCGTCCCGCACCCTGGGGGGTGAGCCTGTCGCAGCAGCGCAAGGTGCTGTTCGATGCGCTGCTGTTCAAGAAGCATCCGCTGCGCTACCGCCAGAAGATCCGGGCCAAGCCACGCCTGGACTACTACGCCACGGTGGCCGCGCTGCTCGCTGCCGTGGCTTCTGCTGCTGCAACCGGGCATGCGACGCTGGCCGCTGCGGCGGCCCTGGTCTGGCTGCTGCACACCGGCGCCTTCTGCCTGCGCCGCCTGAGGCCGACCATCAAGACGCCGGGCCACGTGGCCGAGATGGTGGTGACGTCGATCCTGATACTGCCGCTGGCCGTGTTCTGGCGTGTCGTCGGCGCGCTGCGTTTCAAGGCAGGCCTGTTGTGAAGGCCGCGCTCGCAGTGCCATGCTGGGCCGGTGCGAGCGGGGAGCAGCCATGCGCCGCCTGAAGATCCTGACCTGGCATACCCACGGCAACTACCTCTACTACCTGTCGCAGCTGCCGCATGATTTCTACGTGCTGTCCAAGCCCGGCCGGCCGCCCGGCTACGGCGGGCGCTGCGGCACGCTGCCCTGGGGCGACAACCTGATCGACCTGCCGGTGCAGGATGCGCCGTCCTGCAAGCTCGACTGCGTCCTGTTCCAGGACGATCCGCAATATCTGAGCGACCAGTACCTGTATCTGTCGGCGGCGCAGCGGCGCCTGCCGCGCATCTATCTCGAACACGACACGCCGCGCGCGCATCCGACCGACATGCTGCATCCGGTCGATGATCCGGCGGTGCTGCTGGTGCATGTCACCCATTTCAATGCGCTGATGTGGGACAGCGGCTGCACGCCGACCGCCGTGGTCGAGCACGGCGTGATCGTGCCGCCCGGCGTTGCCTGCACCGGCGAGATGGCGCGCGGCCTGGTGATCGTCAATCACCTGGCGCAGCGCGGCCGGCGGCTCGGCGCCGATGTCTACGCCCGCGTGCGCGAGCAGGTGCCGCTGGACCTGATCGGCATGGGCTCGCAGGACAACGGCGGCCTGGGCGAAGTCGCGCATGCGGCGCTTGCGCGCTTTTCCGCCCGCTACCGCTTCCTCTTCAACCCGATCCGCTACACCAGCCTGGGCCTGGCCGTGATCGAGGAAATGATGATCGGCCTGCCGGTGGTGGCCTTGGCCACCACCGAAATGGCGACCGTGATCGAAGACGGTGTCAGCGGCTACATCGACACCGACGTCGACCGGCTGGTCGCCTGCATGCGCGACCTGCTCGCCGATGCGGCGCTGGCTGCACACCTGGGCCGTGGTGCACGCCTGCGCGCCTGCGAACGCTTCAACATCGAGCGCTTCATCGCCGACTGGAATTTCGTGCTGCGCCAGGTCTGCGGGTGAGACGAGCCGGTGCAAGACAAGCCGGGAATTTTTACTGCCGCCGGTAGGATTTACCTGCCTTCGTGCTGCGCCGGCAGCGCGCCGCTGGCGCCGGCAGGCCGACTCTGCGACGACCAGCGCCGCGACCCGGGTGCTCGCGGCGCTGCCGGCCATGCGCTGCAGTCGCAGGTACGTGCCTTGCTAACGTACCGTTACGGCGCCGCTCGTTGCAAGCGCAGCAGCGGTGTCGCCGCAGTCGGAGCAATCATGTAACGGAGGTGGTTCTTGCATACGCTGGGAATCAATGCTGCCTATCACGACTGTTCGGCGGCGATCGTTTGCGACGGCGTCGTGCTTGCCGCCGCAGAAGAAGAGCGCTTTACCCGCATCAAGCATGGCAAGCGGCCGGTGCCGTTCTCGACCTGGCAGCTGCCCTTCAACGCCATCGATTACTGCCTGCAGCAGGCAGGATTGATGCTGACCGATCTCGATCACGTCGCCTATTCCTTCGACCCGACGCTGCTGCCGGGCATGCAGGCAGACGACGCAACCATCACGCTGCCGCTGCAGCCGTCGGCACGCAATGCGCCAAGGGCGACGGGCGGCGCGGTTGCGGGCGATCCTTCTGCGGCGAGCTGGCTGTCGCCCTGGGATCCGCTGTTTCTGTCCTCGGTCGTCAATGCGCCGCGTCAGCTTGCCGCCGGCGCGCCGCATCATCTGCAGGCGCGGTTTCACGGCGCCCGTCACGATGGACCGTATGCATGGCATTTCATCGAGCACCACCTGGCGCATGAGGCCAGTGCATTCCTGGCCGCACCCTTCGACAGCTGCGCCGTGCTGACCATGGATGGCCGCGGCGAGCAGGCCACCACCAGCTACGGCCTCTATCGCGACAATGCCTATGGCCGCATCCGCCAGGTCAACCTGCCGCATTCGCTCGGCCTGCTTTATGAAAGCGTGACCGCCTACCTGGGCTTCCTGCATTCGAGCGATGAATACAAGGTCATGGCGCTGGCCTCCTACGGCAAGCCGGCCCATGCGGCGGCCTTCCGCGAAATCCTTTCCTACCAGGGCGGCGGCGACTACCGCATCACGGCGGTCGACTTTTGCCAGCTGTTCGGCCCGGCGCGCCAGCGCGGCGGCCCGATCACCGCGCAGCATCAGGACATTGCGCGCTCGTTGCAACTCGTGTTGCAGGAAACCGTACTGCAGATGACCAGCTGGCTGCAGCGCGAAAGCGGCGAGCGCAACCTTGCCCTGGCCGGCGGCGTGGCGCTGAACTGCGTGCTCAATGCGACGCTGGTCCGGGCCGGACGCTTCGACCGGATCTGGGTGCAGCCGGCGGCGGGCGACGCCGGCACGGCGCTCGGCGCGGCATTGTGGGTCGATGCCTGCGAACGCGCGCGGGCCGGGGAGACGCCGCGTCGGCCGCACAGCGCAGCGCCCGCGCCGGTAAGGCTGGCGCCGCGCCGCTGGCGCATGGAACACGCCTACCTCGGCCCGCAATTCGACGACGACGCCATCGAGACGCTGCTGCGCCAGAGCGGATTGCGCTACCGCCGCATCGACGACATCGCGCAGGCGGCGGCAGACCTGCTGGCGCAGAACCGCATCGTCGGCTGGTTCCAGGGCCGCATGGAATTCGGCCCGCGCGCCCTCGGTGCACGCTCGATTCTGGCCTCGCCGATCGACGCCGCCATGCAGGAACGGCTCAATCATCTGAAGGACCGCGAAGACTTCCGGCCGGTGGCGCCGGCGGTGCGCGAAGAGGCCGCCGCCGATTGGTTCGTCGATTGCCGGGACGCGCCGTTCATGGTGTTCGTCTTCGACGTCGTCGAGGAGCGCGCCGGGCAGATTGCAGCGGCGCGCCATGTCGATGGCACGGCCCGGGTGCAGACCGTCAACCGCGACCAGAATCGCCTGTATTACGACCTGCTGTGCGCCTTCGAGGAACGCACCGGCGTGCCGGTGCTGATCAACACCTCGTTCAACACGCGCGGCCTGCCGATCGTCTGCACGCCGCGCGACGCCCTCGAATCGTACTGCACCACGCCGCTCGATGCGCTGGTGATCGGCTCGTTTCTGCTTGAGAAGGCAGGCGGGTGCTGGACACCGGCAGCCGGGCCGCCGACGGCAATGACGGCAGTCCCGGCGACCGCGCCGGCGCCGGCCTGCCGCTGGCGCGCATGCGGCGCATCGTCGTGCTGCGCGCGCTGAAACTTGGCGACATGCTGTGCGCCATACCGGCGCTGCGCGCGCTGCGCCAGGCCGCGCCCGCCGCCACGATCACCCTGATCGGTCTGCCGTGGGCGCAGGACTTCGCCCGCCGCTTTGCCGCCTGCATCGACGACTTCATCGCGTTTCCGGGGTTTCCCGGCATGCCGGAACAGCCCTTCGATGCGCGGGCGCTGCCACCCTTTCTGGCAGCGCTGCAGGCGCAGCCGATCGACCTGGCAATCCAGCTGCATGGCAGCGGACCGTACAGCACGATCCTGACCGGCCTGCTCGGCGCCAGGGCTTGCGCCGGGTTCGTGCCGGAAGGCGAACCTTGCGCGGCCATCGGCGCCGGCACGGCCTGGACGTGTCTGCCCTGGCGCGGGCAGGAACATGAAATCCTGCGCTGGCTGCGCCTGATGGAGGCGCTCGGCGCGCCGGCGCTGGGCACGCAGCTGGCGTTTCCCGTGACAGCAGCCGATGCGCGGGCGCTGGCCGAAGTTGCAGGCGGGCTGGCGCCGCCGGGGCGCTATGTCGTGGTGCATCCGGGCGCGAGCCTGGCATCGCGCCGCTGGCCGGCCGAGCGCTTCGCGCAGGTCGCCGATGCGCTGGCCGGGCGCGGCTTGCAGATCGTCCTGACCGGCAGCGCCGGGGAAGTTGCGCTGACCGCGGCAGTGAGCTCGCACATGCGCGCGCCGGCGCTCGACCTGGCGGGCGCAACCGGGCTCGGCGCCCTGGCCGCGCTGGTGCGCCAGGCACGCCTCCTGGTGTGCAACGACACCGGGGTTTCGCACCTGGGCGCCGCCTTCGGCACCCCCAGCGTGGTGGTCTGCTGCGGCGCCGATCCGGCGCGCTTTGCGCCGCTCGACCATGTACGTCACCGCGTGCTTGCAGCAGCCGTCAGCTGCCGGCCCTGCATGCATGCGCGCTGCCCGACCGGTCACGACTGCGCGCTGGCCGTGTCGGTCCAGGCCGTTGTGGATGCCGCCTTCTCGGCGCCGGCCCCGAGCGCGACCGCCGTGCCTCCTGCAGGCAGCACCGACCGCTTGTTCGAATCGCACCAGGGTCTGCCGGCACCCGCCACCGGCAACGCAGGCGTGACGCAGCACTGACCCCGAAAAGACAGGAATCGACATGCATCAGGCACAGGTCAAGCGCATTCTCGTCACCGGCGGTGCGGGGTTCCTGGGCTCGCACCTGTGCGAACACCTGCTGGCGCAAGGGCACGACGTCCTGTGCGTGGACAATTTCTATACCGGGCGCAAGGAAAATATCGCCCATCTTCTCGGCCATCCGTATTTCGAACTCTACCGGCACGACATCACGTTTCCGCTGTATGTCGAAGTCGACCAGATCTACAACCTGGCCTGCCCGGCTTCGCCCGTGCATTACCAGAACGACCCGGTGCAGACCACCAAGACCAGCGTGCATGGCGCCATCAACATGCTGGGCCTGGCAAAACGCCTGGGCGCCACCATCCTGCAGGCTTCCACCAGCGAAGTCTACGGCGACCCGCAATGCCATCCGCAGCGGGAAGAATACTGGGGCAACGTCAATCCGGTCGGCCCGCGCGCCTGTTACGACGAGGGCAAGCACTGCGCCGAAACCCTGTTCATGGACTACCGCCGCCAGCATGGCTTGCGCATCAGGGTCGCCCGCATCTTCAACACCTACGGCCCGCGCATGCATCCCGACGATGGCCGGGTGGTGTCGAACTTCATCGTCCAGGCGTTGCGCCGCTGACGATCTACGGCGATGGCAGCCAGACGCGTGCGTTCTGCTTCGTCGACGACATGGTCGATGCGCTGGTGCGCCTGATGGCTGCGCCCGACGGCATGGCCGATCCGGTCAACCTGGGAAACCCGCGCGAATGCACGATGGTGGAACTGGCCCGATGCATCGTCGGCCTGTGCGGCTCGCGCTCGACACTGGCCTACCAAGCCTTGCCGGCCGACGACCCGGTGCGCCGCCTTCCCGACATCAGCCGCGCCCGCGCCGTGCTCGGCTGGTCGCCGCAGATCGATCTCGAACAGGGCCTGCTGCGCACCATCGACTATTTTCGCAAGCGCCTCGGCCCGGCGGCGCAGAACGGTCGCCAACCGGCGGCGCCGGCCGCCCCCGCACCGGCGCGCCCTCTGCGCGTTGCCGCCGGGCCTGCAGGGGAGGACAGGGCATGAGCCACGGGATGCATCACACCCTGCGTCAGGATCCTGAACGCGACAGCGGCGCCCGGGCCGCCGCCGGCCACTGCCGCCGGCGACTGCTGGCCCTCGTTTGCTGCCTCGTGCTGGCCGCCGGTTGCGACCGCAAGCCGGCCCGGCCGCCGACCTCGCCGCAACCGCCGCGCCCGCAGATGGCGCCGGACGGACACCTGAAGTCCCTGCTCGGCAATGCGGTGCTGTCCAATGCCCTGCTGTCGTACAAGGTGCAATGCAACGAGCAGGCGGCCAGCATTCGCATCTGCCACATTCCGCCGCAAGCCGCGCAGCGTCACGCCGCCGGCAGCACCTGAGGCGCCGGCCGGCCCGGCCGG
>JANXSS010000493.1 GCA_025356535.1 Herminiimonas sp. | reverse complement strand
GGCGGCGAATTCGGCCGGCACGGCCGCGCGCCGGGCCAGCACGTGGCGGATGTTGCGCCCGGTGAGCCAAAAGCGCAGCGACAGCGTCAACAGCAGGAAAGCGACAAACAAAATCGAAAACGCGAGTGAATACATTGTATGCCTGTGAGAAAATGCAGGATTGTTTAGGCCAAGAGAGAATTATGTCACAAGCTACTGAAATCGCCGCCACCGGCGCGGTGCCACGTCCCAACGAGTTCAACCTGGTGTGGGTCGACATGGAAATGACGGGCCTCGAGCCCGACAGCGACCGCATCATCGAGGTCGCCGTGGTGGTCACTGATTCCGAGTTGAACATCCTGGGCGAAGGCCCGGTGTTCGCGATCCACCAGCCGGCCGCCGTCATGGATGGCATGGATGCCTGGAACAAGGGCACGCACGGCCGTTCGGGCCTGATCGAGCGGGTGCGCGAGTCGACCGTCACCGAAGCGGCCGCGGAAGAAGCGCTGATTGCGTTCATGAAGCAGTTCGTCGGCAGCGGCAAGTCGCCCATGTGCGGCAACACGATCTGCCAGGACCGGCGCTTCATGGCGCGCGGCATGCCAAGACTGGAAGCGTTCTTCCACTATCGCAATCTGGACGTCTCGACGCTAAAAGAGCTGTGCAAGCGCTGGAAGCCGGAAATCGCCACCGGTTTCAAGAAGCACCAGAAACATACGGCACTGGCCGACATCATCGAATCGATCGAGGAACTGCGCTACTACCGGGAACACTTCATCAAGGCCTGACCGGTCCGCCCGGCCGGCGCCGATTCGCGCGCCGGCTTCATCACTCTCCGCTTCCCCTGAACACCCACGGCAGAAATTTTTCGCCGTGGTACGCCTGACCGGCGCTGTCTTCGTAATATTGCTAAATATGCAACTATTTCGCTTTATTATTCAGGCGTTGCACGATTGGCCAGGGCGACGCGGCAGGGCGGCGGTGTGTCCGGTGCATGCTTGCGTGCGTTTTACCGACAGGCCAGCCCTCCGTGCGGCAAACCGAATCGAACCAGGTTATTGAAAGGTGATCATGCTCAGTTTTGTAATGCGTCCCCCGGCCATCCATGATGCGCCTCCTGCGTGGCCAGCACAGCACGATCTGGAAGCAGCCCCGCAGCCAGCGGCCACGCCCGCGTTGCCGGCGTTGCCTGCAGCGTTGCAAAACCTGCCGGCGCGGCCCCGGGCTTTCAGCGATGTCCGCCACATTGCCGAGACAGTCATGATTACTGGCGTTACGGCCGGCTGTGCGGCCGGGGCGGCAACGTTTGTACTCGGCATGCAGGGCGATGCGGACTGGAAGCCGACATTGGCCATTGAATGTGCCGCCTTTGGCATTGGATTTTCTGCCGTAGCATATTTGAGATACCAAAACCGGCGCCTTGCCAATCCCCCACTTGCGCCAACCTGTCCGCCGTCGCCGGCGCAGGAAGCCGCGTTACCTCAAGACACGGTCCCGCCGCATCAGAGCCCGGTCTGAGCCGGCGCTGCTCAGTGCACCACCGGCAGCGCGCCACAGCATTTCTTGAATTTCTTGCCGCTGCCGCAACTGCAATCGTCGTTGCGGCCGACCTTCGGCGCGCTGCGTTGCACGGTTTCGACCGGCGACTTGCGCTGCGGTAGCCAGTAGCGATAGATTTCCGGAATCGCCGCCTCGATCTCCACGGTGAGCTTGTGGCATTTCAGGGGCGTGTCGACCAGCGTCATTTCCTCTTCGTCGATTTCCTCTGCGCCCAGCAGGTAGATCGGCTGCATGATCGGCGCCAGCGGCGAACTCCAGATCGGCTCCCAGGCGTCGGCGCGCAGGTCGATGCCTTCCCAAAAACCCCAGGCCCAGGCTTCGCCATCGAGCACCGCATGGCCTTCCCATTCGTATTCGCAAAACAGCGGCTCGAAATCCTTGGGCGCGACTTCCATCGTGATGGCGATCTCGTTCATGAAGCGCGAGATCAGGCCGACGATGCGTTCGAGCTCCTTCTCGGTCTTGAAGGACGGCGCCTGTTTGGCCGAAGTGCCCCAGACATTGGGCAGCCATTCCGCCAGCGGCACGACCTCCGGGCCGATCACCAGCGCCGTCAGGTAGCCATGCAGGGAGTCCATCGTCATGCCGTCGTCGGCGCAGCGATCCGATAGCAGGAACTTGTCGAGTTCGTTGAACTCCTTGTCGGACAGGGGCTGGTCGAGATGCATTGCATGGCTTTCGGTGCGGGGTGGAATCGGGTCAGTGTAACGCGTCGACCAAGGCCGTACAATGCAGCGATGACCAATCCCTCGACCGATCCGTCTGAAAAGCCCGGCGTGCATTTCGCCGACCTCTCGCCCGAGCTGGTGCTCGACGCGCTCGACGCCGTGGGCGTGCGCGGCGACGGCCGCCTGCTGGCCCTGAACAGCTACGAGAACCGGGTCTACCAGGTCTGGCGCGACGATGCACCGCCGCTGGTGGCAAAGTTCTACCGGCCGGCGCGCTGGAGCGATGCCCAGATCCTGGAAGAACACGCCTTCGTTGCCAGCCTGGTCGAACGCGAAGTGCCGGTGGTGCCGGCGCTGGCGCTGGCCGACGGCGCGACCCTGCATGCGCATCAGGGCTTTCGTTTTTCGGTATTCGAAAAGCACGGTGGCCGCGCGCCCGAACTGGAACAGGCCGGCGTGCTGGAGTGGCTGGGCCGCTTCATCGGCCGCATCCACGCCGTCGGTGCGCTGCAGCCGTTCGTGCTGCGCCCGGCGCTCGACATCGACAGTTTCGGCATTGCCTCGCGCGATTACCTGACGGCGCACGATTTCCTGCCGCCGGAGTTGCGCGCAGCTTATTTCAGCGTGGTGACGCAGGCGCTCGACGGCGTGCGGCGCTGTTTCGAGCGCGCCGGCACCCCCGCCAGCATCCGCCTGCATGGCGATTGTCATTGCGGCAATGTCCTGTGGACCGACGCCGGGCCGCATTTCGTCGACTTCGACGACAGCCGCAGCGGTCCGGCAATCCAGGACCTGTGGATGCTGCTCTCGGGCGAGCGCGCCGACCAGGTGCGCCAGCTGGCAGACCTCTTGGCCGGCTATGAAGACTTCATGGATTTCGATGCACGCGAACTGCACCTGGTGGAAGGCTTGCGCACGCTGCGGTTGCTGCATTACTCGGCCTGGCTGGCGCGGCGCTGGGACGATCCGGCGTTTCCGCTGGCTTTTCCGTGGTTTAACACGCAGCGCTACTGGCAGGACCGCATACTGGAGTTGCGCGAACAGGTGGCGCTGATGGACGAGCCGCCGCTGTGGCAATCGTGAAGCGCGCCGTCAGGCGGCAACTGCCTGCCGCGCAACCCTCATAGCTTCTGCACGTGGGAAGCGAGTTCGTCGAGGGCGGCAATCTGCAGCTCCGGCGTGGCGGCGCCGGTTGCGATCTGCACCGCACGCGTGATGGCGTCGTCGCGCCGGTCGCGGCCGTAATACGCCAGCAGGTAGTCGCCATTGTCGACGCCGCCGGCGCTGCGCTGCGCCGCATGCGACAGCTTGCGCACATACCAGACCGAGAAACCGTTGGCTTCTTCACAGCAGTAAACCTCGGCGCTGTGGTGCGGGCCCAGCGGATGCACTTCGGGATCGGTGTGCCAGACGATCCTGCGCCAGAGGTGATTCTTTTTTGACTCCGCCTGGTGGTCCGGTGTACTCATGATTTTGTCGTTTCCTTTCGGGGCAATCGGATCGGTTTGTCGTCAATGGCAGGACCGGTTGCAAGCCGGGTGGCGAACCCGGCCGTGCGCCGCCGTGCGAAGCGCTGCAGCCGATGTGCCGGGTGAGTATGATCGCAGTGTGGCTTTCCCGCCAACCGTTTCGACGGCTACCGTGCGCAGGCGGTGTCGGCTCACTTTGTTTCGTCGCGCACCGCGCGGGTCGCCGGCACGCTAGGATGCTTCGCAGTCGTCATGAAACGGCCGGCAGGCAGCTGCGAAGGCAGCGCGACTTGCCGGCCGCCCTGCCAACCGTTGCCGGCGCTACCGCCGCCGCTTGCCCCTCACCCGGAGAACCCGATGCAAAACCCGACGCAGGATATTCGCAGCCAGACCCTGGCGCTGGTGCATGCCGACCCGCGCAGCGCCACCGCAGGCGCCGGGCAGGCGGCGCTGATCGACACATGGCTGGCCGCGCTGGAAGCCGAAGACCTGGTGGGCATGCATGCGGCGAGCCTGGCGTCGCTGCTGCTCGACGGATTCGGCGCGCTGGTCACGACTGCTGCGCACGCTTGCCAGGTGGTGCCGCTGCGCGCCGCCGATGCGGGCGGCGCGGTGGTGTCGGCGTTGTTGATCCACAACCCGGACATGCCGTTCCTGGTCGACTCCTTCGTCATGGCCATGCGGCGCCTGAAGATCACCTCGCTTGCCGTCTTGAATGCCGTGCTGACGGTGCGCCGCGACGACAGCGGCCGGCTGCAGGAAGTCGACCGGGCGCATACCGGCGGCAGCGGCCTCGAATCGTTCGTGCTGTGCCTGTTCAACGAGGAACTGCCCGGCGCCACCCTCGAAGCGCTGATCGATGCCATCCGGATGGTCGCCGGCGACGCCGCCGCGGTCCATCGCGACCACGCCGCCATCGATGCCGCCCTGGTGGCCGTTGCCGCCCTGGCGCGAGGCGGTGGTGGTGCGTCTGCCGGCAGCCAGGACGTCGCCGCCGAGGCGGTCGAAATCGCCGCCTTCCTCGACTGGGCCCGCAGCGGCGGCTTCGAGGCCTTCGGTTACGCCTTCTACCGCGCCACGTCCGGCACGCGTGAATTGACGCGCGACCTCGACAGCCGCATCGGCGTTCTGCGCGACACCAGCCATCCGGTCTACGATCGCTGCCTGGCCGGCATTCCGGGGGAATACGATGCGCTTGCCGGCCGCGTCGAATCGCTCTCGGTCGTCAAGGCGGATGTGGAGTCGACCCTGCATCGCGACCAGCACCTGGACTTCATCGGTTTTCGCCAGACCGATGCCGCCGGCGGCGTCGTCGGCGAGCATTGTTTCATCGGCCTGTTTTCCCGCGCGGCCAGCCTGACGCCGCTGGCCCAGCTGCCGTTCGTGCGCGGCCGCATCGCCCAGGTGATGACGCTGGCGGGCGTACGCAGCGAGGGCTTTCGCGCCGAAAAATTCCTGGAAATCCTGGAGTCGCTGCCGCGCACCGAGGTCTTCGAATCCGATCCGCAGTTTCTGGCCACCGTCTGCAGCACCGTGGTGGCGCTCTACAAGCAGCCGCGCGCGCGTGTCTTTGCGCGGCGCGACGTCTACGGGCGTCAGCTCAACGTGCTGGTGTACCTGCCGCGCGAACGCTACAGCGGCGCGCTTGCCGAGCGCCTGGCAACCGGCCTGCGCAGCCTTTCCGGCGCGCGCGACGTGCGCATGCAGACGCTGCTGGCCGACGGCCCGCTGGCGCGCATCTACCTGATTGCAAACGATGCCCGCCTGAACATGGCACTCGACATCAACATCGAGCAGCCGCTGCTGGCGTCGATCGAAGGATGGCCGCAGGCCTTCGAGGCGTTGACGCAGGCCGACATGCCGGGTGCCCAGCGCAATGCCATCCGCCGGCTCGGCGCACTGCTGCCGGCAGACTACGTCGCCCGCACCACGCCGCAGACGGCCTTTCGCGATGTGTGCGACTTCCTGGCAATCCAGGCCACGCCGCGGGTGAAGGTACATGTGGCCGCCGGCGCCCAGGGCGCAATCGAAATCCGCCTGCTGTCGGCCGACAGCGCGCCGTCGCTCTCGCGCATCCTGCCGGCCTTGCAGAATGCCGGCGTGGCGGTCGAACGCGAGCAGACCTACGCCATCGCCGGCGCCGACGCCGTGCGCTTCTTTGCCACCTGCCTGACGGTCGACGCCACCAGTTCGACCAGGCTGGCGCAAGCGGCGGTGGCCGAGGTGGCGCAGGAACTCTTCGAGCTGCTGTTGAACGACGAGGCCGAAGACGGCCGCATGAATGCCCTGGTCATCGAGGCCGGCCTGCGCACCTGCGAAGTCCAGGTGATCCGCGCCTATGCCAGCTACTGGCGCCAGGCCGGCTGCCGCTTCAGCCTGCGCTACATTGCCGATTGCCTCAAGCGCCAGCCGGGCGCGGTGCGCACCCTGGTGCAGGGCTTCCTGCGCCGCTTCGATCCGGCGCTCGACGCGGCCGGGCGCGCGGCCGGCACGGCGGCACTCGACGCCCTGCGCACCGACCTGGCCGGCATCGGCCATGCCGACACCGAGGACATCGTCAGAAGCCTGGCCGAACTGATCCTGGCAACCCTGCGCACGTCCTACTTCCAGTCCAGGCAGCGTGGCGACACCATCATCTTCAAGTTCGACAGCAGCAGCCTGGCGCTGTTGCCGCAACCGCGGCCGTATCGCGAGCTGTTCGTCTTTTCGCGCCGCTTCGAGGGCGTGCACCTGCGCGGCGGACCGGTTGCGCGCGGCGGCCTGCGCTGGTCGGACCGGATGGAAGACTACCGCACCGAAGTGCTCGGCCTGGTCAAGGCGCAGATGGTCAAGAACGCGGTGATCGTGCCGGCCGGCGCCAAGGGCGGCTTCGTCTGCAAGCAGCTGCAAAAGGAGGCCGGGCGCGAAGTCATGGCAGCCGAAGGCGAGGCCGTCTATCGGCTCTTCATCGCCGGCCTGCTGGACCTGACCGACAACCGCCATGCCGGCAGCGTCACCATGCCGATCGAGACGGTCTGCTACGACGACGCCGACCCCTACCTGGTGGTGGCTGCCGACAAGGGCACGGCGACCTTTTCCGACATCGCCAATTCGATTGCGGTGGCGCGCGGTTTCTGGCTCGGCGACGCCTTTGCCTCGGGCGGCTCGAACGGCTACGACCACAAGAAGCTGGGCATCACCGCCAAGGGCGCCTGGGAGGCGGTCAAGCGGCATTTCTTCGAACTCGGCCACGACCTGGCAAGCACGCCGATCAGCATGACCGGTGTGGGCGACATGTCGGGCGACGTCTTCGGCAACGGCCTGTTGCTGTCGCGCCAGGTGCGCCTGGTGGCGGCATTCGACCACCGGCATGTGTTCATCGATCCGACGCCGGATCTGGCGACCGCGTTTGCCGAACGCCAGCGCCTGTTCGCGCTGCCGCGCAGCTCCTGGGACGACTACGACCGCAGCCTGATTTCGGCCGGCGGCGGCATCTGGCCGCGCACGGCGCGGACAATCGAGCTGTCGCCGCAGATGCGCACGGCGCTGGGTACCGATGTCGCCAGCGCCACGCCCGAACAGCTGCTGCACTTGATATTGGCAGCACCGGTCGACCTGTTCTACAACGGCGGCATCGGCACCTACATCAAGGCATCGGCCGAGTCGCATGCCGATGTGAAGGACCGCGCCAACGACGCCATCCGCATCAACGGCAACGCGCTGCGCTGCAAGGTGGTCGCGGAGGGCGGCAACCTGGGCGCGACCCAGGCCGGGCGCATCGAGTTCGCCTTGGCGGGCGGGCGCATCTTCACCGATGCGATCGACAATTCCGCCGGCGTGGACTGCTCCGACCATGAGGTCAACGTCAAGATCTGGCTCGACACCGAAGTGGCCGCCGGCACGCTGGATGTGGCGCAGCGAAATGCCGCCCTGGTCGGCATCACCGACGACATCGAGGCGCTGGTTTTGCGCGACAACACATTGCAGACGCACCTGCTGGCGCGTGAAGAACAGGCGCAGGCGGATGCCGCGGCGCGGCGCGGCTATGCGGCGCTGATCGACAGCCTGGAAGCGGCCGACGTGATCTCGCGCAGCCTGGAGCAGTTGCCGGATGCAGCCGAGCTGGCGCGCAGGGATGCAACCGGCCGCGGCCTGGTGGCGCCCGAACTGGCAGTGGTGATCGCGCATGTGAAGAACCGCTACAAGCGCCTGCTGGCCGCGCTGCCGCTGACCGGCCACGACTGGTCGCGCACGCTGCTGGCGCCCTATTTTCCGGCAGCGCTGGTGGCCGCGCGCGATCCGCTGGCCCATCCGCTGGCAAATCCGATCCTGGCAACGGTGCTGGCAAACGAAGCGGTCAACCGCTGCGGACCGCTCATGATCGGCGCCCTGGCGCAGCGGCATGCGGTTGCCGAAACCGACGTGATACTTGCCTGGGCGCGCGGCTGGGCGGCGCTGAACCTGGGACGCCTGTTTGCGGTGCTCGACGCCGGCGCGCTGCAGGTCACGCCGGAGGTCTCGCGCGCGCTCGACCTGCGCACCCGCGGCTTGCAGGCGGCGGTCGCCTCCGGCGTGCTGTCGATGCCGGCGTCGGTTGCCGGCGCAACCGGCCCGCTGCCCGCTGCAACCGGACTCGAGGAACTCACCCACCTGTTTGCGCATGACCAGCAGATGGCGCAGTGGCTGGCGCTGCCGGAGAGCGCCGACGCCGTTGCAGCCGATGCCGTCGCTCAGGTCGAAGCCGGCGGCGCTGACGTCGCCATGCAGGTGTTTGCCGGCGCCAGCCGGCGCGTCGACGCCATCGAGGCGGTTGCCGATTTCCTCTTTGCCGCGCTGGCCGTCAAGCGTCCGGCCGGCATGAGCCTGGCGACCCTGCTGCAACTGGGCGTGCAGGTGCGCCGTCAGACCGGCATCGACCGGCTGGAACACGGCCTCATGCATGCCGCCGGCACGCCGTCCCAGCAGGGCCTGCGCGGCCACGCCCTGCAAGCCCTGCGGCGCGCCCAGCAGAGCCTTCTGGCAGGCATGCTGGCGCAGATCGGCGACCTGGCGCAGGACGATGCGCGCATTGCCGAACGCATCGACGCCCGCCTGCGCCGGTTGCCATGGCAGGCACCGCCTGCAGCGCAGCAGCAACTCGACGAGGCGATCCTGCAGGCCTGGACGCTTTCCGAAGGCGTGCTGGCGCTGGACCAGGCCACCGCGTGAGATGCCAAAGCCGGGAGTTGAGCCCGGTTTTGCCGTCTTATCGCCGCCTGTGGCAGATGGTCCCGGTCCGATAATTGGCTTGTCAATGTGCTGTCATGCCGGGTCGACCGGCTGCAGCCTGCAACAGCCAACGGAGCCAGCATGCAATCGCACAATCACCCGGATCAATCGGATTACCAGTCTGCAGGCGCATCCCGCATCTATGACGACAATGCGGCGCCGGTCAGTGCGAACGGCTTGCCGGCGCCATCGAGCGCACGCATCAATGTCGATCTGAAATCGATCCGGGCGGCAATCAATCGGGTCGAAGCCGAAGCCAAGGCGACACTGGCCGCCGAAAGCCGCGCCCGCGCTGAAGTCCGCGCCCGTGCGCTTGCAGAAGAGCAGCGTCGCAGCGATACCGACGCCGCCCTGGCGGCACGCGACGCCGCCCGGCAATCGGAACAGGCAATCGCCAGGAGCCAGGAAAAATTGCTGGCCGAACAGCAGGCCTGCAACGACAGCCAGGCGCGTACCGCGGCAGCAGTCCAGGATATCCGCCAGTTGCGCGAACAGCTGCAGGCAGGCGCCGGCGCGACACCGGCCGAGATGCTGGATGCCGATGCCGATGCCAACGCTAACACCAAAGCCGACGCCGACGCCAAAGCCGACGCCAAAGCCGACGCCGCAGCGGCCGGGCGCCGGCAAGCGGCCGCGCAACGCCTGGTGCAGGCAGCGCAGGCCGGACGCTCGGCATTGA